>CAMGFM010000191.1 GCA_946055365.1 uncultured Prevotella sp.
CACCCCCTACAAACACGACCAAAACCACACCACAGAGCTATGGCAATACACAACGAAACGGGCAAATGGGGCGAAGAGCTTGCCGCCCTGTATCTGACAAGACTCGGCTATAACATCATGGAGCGCAACTGGCGGTCGGGACACCGCGAGATAGACCTCATAGCCCTTGACCCGGACAAATACACCATCGTGTTTGTGGAGGTGAAGACACGCTCAAGCGACGCGCTGGCGCAGCCAGAGGATGCCGTAGACCATGACAAGATAAAAAATCTGGGCATTGCTGCCAGCCACTACGTCACCGTCAACGACCTCACCAACCGTCTGAGGTTTGACATAGTGTCTGTTATAGGCCACAATGCGCAGGATGCCGTCATAAGGCACACCGCCGATGCCTTCAACCCTGGCCTTGGCTAATGCCACAAGTCGTGTGCCGCGCACGAGAACGCCCTTAGGGCAACAAAAAAAACAAGCATAATGTCCATACATATAATAAGATTTCAGGAGGTGACCTCCACCAACGACATCATGATGTCACATCCGCTGCCCGCCAACGGCGACATTGTCGTTGCCACAGCCGCCTGTCAGACTAAGGGAAGGGGGCAGGGAGCCAACCGTTGGGAGAGCCAACAAGGCAAAAACCTGCTCATGTCCATACTCACAAGCCCCGTGGAGGTGGCGGCAGGCGAACAGTATGTGCTGTCAATGGCAGGCGCACTGGCTCTGAAACGCGCCCTTGACAGCCTGTGCGCCGACTGCGGCAACGCCGACAAGGCACAATTCTCGCTCAAATGGCCCAACGACATCTACTGGAACGACCTCAAGATAAGCGGCACGCTCATCGAGACCAGCCTGTGCGGCAAGACCCTGCAAAGATGTGTCTTTGGCATAGGACTCAACGTCAACCAGCACACGTTCACGGGCGGCGCGCCCAACCCCGTGTCGCTATGCGCCATTCTCGGCAGGGAGATTGACACCGACGGGGTGATGCACCGCGTGCTAAAAGAGTTTGTGCAGCTCTACCAAAGTGTCATCAGCGGCGAGCGCACGGCCATAGTCCACGCATATAACGCGGCTCTGTATAGACGGCACGGCGTGCATGCCTACAGGCTCAATGCCACGGGAGAGACCTTCAATGCCGCCATTGTGGGCGTGGGGCTTGACGGACTGCTGCGACTGCGCAAGGAAAACGGAGAGGAAGAGGCGTTTGCGCTCAAGGAGATAGGCTTTGTGCTGCAACGCTGACGGCACTGTCACGACACACACGATGCCGCAACCACAAACGACATCTGCCATCACACCATACGCCGCCACAATATCCAAGCGGCAAAATCAGCTTGCAGACACACGCCAATGACATTCAAGGCGGCAAAAAATCAGCTTGCAGACAAGCATCACGACAACATTCACTACAACAATATTCACTACGGGCGCACTGTCGCCCACAACAAAACTTCAAAAAGACATGGCACGATTTAAGAGAATCTTACTTAAGCTCAGCGGAGAGAGCCTCATGGGCAAGCAGAGCTTTGGCATTGACCCGGTGAGACTGGGCGAGTATGCACAGCAGATAAAGGAAGTGAGCGAGATGGGAGTGCAGATAGGCATTGTCATAGGCGGCGGCAACATATTCAGGGGCCTCAGCGGCGCAAGCAAAGGCTTTGACCGCGTGAAAGGCGACCAAATGGGCATGTGCGCAACGGTCATCAACTCTCTCGCACTAAGCTCCGCACTCGGTGCGATAGGCGTAAAGACCAAGGTGCTTACCGCCATACGCATGGAGCCTATTGGCGAGTTCTACTCCAAATGGAAGGCCATAGAGGCCATGGAGGCAGGCTATGTCTGCATTTTCTCGGCAGGCACAGGCTCTCCATACTTCACTACCGACACCGGCTCATCGCTCCGCGGCATTGAGATAGAGGCCGACGTGATGCTCAAAGGCACACGCGTGGACGGCATCTACACCGCCGACCCCGAGAAAGACCCCACCGCCACAAAGTTCACCGACATATCCTATGACGAAATCTACACGCGCGGACTCAAGGTGATGGATCTCACCGCCACAACCATGTGCAAGGAAAACAACCTGCCAATATATGTGTTTAACATGGACATCGTGGGCAACCTCAAAAAGGTGATGGACGGAGAGCCAATAGGCACTCTGGTGCATAACTGACACGCTGCCATGCCGCGGCGGCAGGCACTCGCTTGCCGCCGCAGCATGAGTTGCAACAACAAAGAAGAGGCACTGTATTGTCGCAAATGGCACTTTACGACAATATAGTGCCTCTTTGTCTATGCTAAAGTGCCACTTTCACGATGCCAAAGTGCCACTTTGCCAAACGTCAGCTCCACCCTGCTACACGTCACTGCCCTCAAGCGCGGCCACAAACTCCCTGTGGAAAGTGCTGAAGAAGTAGAGTATCTCCTTGCGAGCCTCCTCCTCAAGCGTCCATATATCCTCCTCGCCTGCCCTATGCGCCAGCACGTGACGCACACAGCGTGCTATCTTGCGCTTGTTGTTGCGCGCCTGAAGCTGGTCGCCCTGCAATGTGTTGCACGTAATGTAAGAACAGGCGCACAGACGGCGCATAAAGGCATCATAACGGTTGTAGAGCAATGCCTGACGCATCATTTTCTCATGGTCTTCGTCTATTCCGTCCATATCAATAAGCCCCTCAAGATGCTCATGGCTCCAGTCTTCCTCCTTGAGCCACATCCACTGAAACGTCATCACGCGCTCCATGGCCATGAGACTGTCGGCAAGCGTGTCCTCACTGCCGTCGCCAAGACTCTGATAGCGCGAGAAGGCATAGCGCGAGAGCGACACACCGTCAACATCGGGCAGCTCGTGGTCGTGAGCGTCCTCTGCCACGCCCTTGACAGCCGATATGCGCCAGCGGTCATTGCGGTTCTTGACCAGCAGTGTGTGCGCCCCCATGAACAAAGTGTCAAGCGGCCCTTGCGCGTCTATCTCCGTCACCAGCGACATGCGGTCGCGCATGTCACGCACCGACAGTCTGCCGTCGGCAGTCAGCACGCACATATAGTTGAGGCGGTTGTCGTCAAGAGAAAGCTGGAAACGGTCGTTGCTGCCGTCGCCCGTGAACGAATAGGTGTAGGCCGACAGACTATCGGCACTCATCTCTGCCTCGCCCGTGACGCGCTTGCCGTCGGGCGACTCTATGAGAAAGCCCGTGTAGGGTATCTGTAGGCTGAGCGCAAACGGCGTTCCCCTGCGCGGCGTGAGCCTGCAAGGCAGTCCGTTTTCGCCAAAAGCGTCCTTGCGCACCACCCATCCCTCATCGGTGTGCTGCGCCTTGGCTATCTCCACATCGCCATAGGGCCAGTTGAAATCAAACACTATCTCGCTCTCATCCTCACGCGCCACGCTGACAAAGCTGTCTGTGTCGACACCGAGATAGGTCACTTCTGCCGGCTGCACCTGCTCATCGTCGTCGCCAAGCACGCTCACCTGCAACAGTCCCACGGTGGGGTCATCCTCCCACTCGCTGTCTTCTGACGCTCCTGCGGGCCTGTACACCACCCATGTGCGGCGGTGCTTCTCACGCGTGCCGTCCTCACGGCACAGAAAGTGGTCGGTCTCCTCTGGCACATACACGGGGGCGGTGAGATAAGGGCTT
>CAMGFM010000192.1 GCA_946055365.1 uncultured Prevotella sp.
TTGCAAGGGTCAAGGGCTGCCTGCGCAGTATTGTGTTCAGCACATCGGGGGGGGTAATTTGCAATAGTCCGTCCGCCGCGTTCACCGGTGTAAATCACGCAATGGCTATGCCTGAGGCAGGCTGCGTACATTCTGTATGTTTCCGTGACAAACGTATAGGATGGAAATCATACGGCATAAGGATTACATTTACATGACATACATCTGTTGTAAGTAGGCAAGTAGGTAATAAAAATAATTTTCATTACCTACTTATACAATGCAGAAGTGGCACTTGACGACAGGAAAGCGGCTCTTTGGCAATCAAAAAGAGCCTCTTCTGCACATGAAAAGTGCCTCTTTCGATAAACGGCAAGGGTGTGTAACGTTTGCGACACCCTCTTGGCGGAAATTGTTTTACAGAAAAAAAATCTATAATGAGAATAGGAATACTCACGTTGCCTCTCATTTCCAATTATGGAGGCATATTGCAGGCATACGCCATGCAGACGGTACTCCGCCGCATGGGTCATGAAGTGAAAGTCATTGACGTAGACTGTAAGGCAAGGGTCAAGTGGTATAAGGCACCCATTGCCTTTCCTTACCGTATGGTGCGTAAGATGTTTGGGAGCAGTGCGCCTGTGTTTTTCGAAAGACAACTCAATGTAAGGAAAAAAGAGAAGGAACGCTATACCCGCCAGTTTATCGACCGTCACATTGACCTGTTTAAAGTGAGAAAGCTGGAGTGCATACGCAAGGATGACTTTGATGCCATTATAGTGGGCAGCGACCAGATTTGGCGACCGTGTTACGTTGGATGGTTCGTCGGGCCAGACGGTGCAGACAAAGTCTTTCTCAGTTTTACTGATGGCTGGCATATCAGGCGCATCGCCTATGCTGCATCGTTTGGTACTGATGACTGGCGGTTTCCGCAGGAACTCACGCCACGGTGCGCCCATTATGCATCTCTTTTTGATGCAATCAGCGTGAGGGAAGCCTCTGGCGTGGAGCTGTGCAGGCAATATCTGCACGTGAAAGCCACACATGTGCTTGACCCTACTATGCTCCTTGACGCAGAAGACTACTTGGCGTTGCTGCAGGCTGAAGACTTGCAGGCATCACATCCGCTTGTCACTTATGTGTTAGACAAGAATGAGAGAAGTGAGGGCATAGTCAAGGCCGTGTCTGCACAACTCGGCTATCAGCCGCACGAACTCAACATGACCGGCATCAGCAGTCGGGGGGTCAAAGTGCAGCAGCCGCTGGAGCAGTGGCTTGCAGGCATTGCCAACTGTGAGTGTGTCATCACAGACAGTTTTCATGCATGTGTCTTTTCCATCATATTCAACAAGCCTTTCATCGTAATCGTAAACGAGGATAGGGGTGCGTCGCGCTTCCATTCACTACTTGACATGTTCGCACAGTCACACCGCATTGTTGAAAGTCCGAATCATCTCAATATCTCTGGCAGACTGCTTGACAAACCAGACTGCAATATGGATGCTCTAAGGCGAGTGTCGACAGATTTCCTCAGGCAGGCTGGCCTGTAGTGCCGTATATAACAATGTGGCGATGACTTAGCTATAGCCTTGAAGCCCGTCTGCTCGTCTTGTCATCATGTAAACTTTTCCTTTATAGAACCTGACGGTAAGATCGACAGACACGTGCCGCTGCTTGGCAAACGGCAGTGACGTTGTGTCGTTTACATATATATATCTTCCTGCGTAAGGCTATTTTCTTTAAAACCACAGGTTACACGATTCATTCATAGAAAATGAAAAAACCGCTCATCTCAATAATAGTACCGATATACAATGCATCGCCATTTCTGAGACGATGTATAGAATGTATCTTGCGCCAGACATTTGAGGATTATGAGCTGCTCCTGATAGACGACGGCAGCAGCGACAATTCCGGTCAGATATGTGAGGAATATGCAAGGAAAGATGCAAGAGTAAGAGTGTTTCATAAGGAAAACGGCGGGGTATCTTCCGCCCGTAATCTTGGGCTGGAGCATGTAAAGGGAGACTATGTCACCTTTGCCGATGCGGATGATTGGATGGAGGAGTCATGGCTACATGACTTTGCTGTGCATGCAGGCAAGGCAGACATAATATTTCAAAACGCAGTGTGGCATTATGACGATGGTCGCACGTTCCTGCGTTCTATAAGGGTTGACGAGACATTGACCTATAAGCAGCAGTTGGCCTCATTGTATCCGAGAAGTTTTCTCGGTTATATATGGGCCACGCTCTTCAGGACAGACATTGTAAAAAGACACGGCATAAGGTTCAATACACAGTTCAAGTTTAAGGAAGACAGAGATTTTGTGCTGAGTTACTGTATGTATGCGTCTTCTCTTATTGTGCTGCCATCGCGCAACTATCATTATATCTTCCCGTCTGCCGACAGCCGTAGCTACAACAAGCCAAATCTGTCAAGAGTATTGCTTGAGATAGAGGAGAGAAGAAAGATAAGAAAGCTGTTTGGTGAAGAGGCAGACGTATTGTACAGCGATGTGTCAGTCACTTTTGAGTTGATGAGATTGTATGCTTCAGACACTGATAAAGATACAAAGCTTAAGGCACTGTCATGTGTTTATGCCATCGGACCTATGGACAGTAAAGGCAAGGGCAGGCTTGCATGTGTGACATTTATGATAAACCATTTGCCACTGCGTCTTACCCACCGTCTGCTCTTGTTGATTGCGAGGTTGTGGTGAGTGTGAAGAAACGAAAATCAAGTAACAATATAACAAACAGATTAGGTATGGGTATAATAAAGAAACTCAAATCCACCCCCCCCAGTTAAGCGCCTGCGCTATTGGTATAATTTGGTTTATTGCAGGTATAAGCTGAGACATATAACCATCAAGGACCATGTCAGTACCGTAGACAAGATTTTGGCAGACAAGTGTTCTATGTCTCGTTTTGGCGATGGGGAGCTGGATATTATATTTATAAAATGTGGAAATGGTTTCCAGCCATATCACAAACGTTTGGACGAGAGACTGCAAGAGATACTTGTCTCCTCTGATCCTAATGTCATCATTTGCATACCTCGGCACTTTAAGGACACAAGAGGCATGGTGATTTCCAGTAAGAACCTGTGGCGTTTATATGTGATAGACCATCTCAAGTCGTTGCTGCACTATCTTTCGTCTGAGAAGACCTACTATGACACACAAGTGACACGCTTCTACATCGACTATAAGGATAAAGGTGAACAACGTAAGGAATATGTCAGGTTTCTGAAAAGAATATGGGACAACAGGGATGTTGTCGTTGTGGAGGGAGAACAGACGCGGTCAGGAGTAGGCAATGACTTATATGACAACGCAAAAAGCGTTAAGCGCATATTATGTCCGGCTGTTGACGCTTTTGCCAGATATGATGACATATTGGCAACTGTCAAGGCAAAGGTTCCTAAGGACAGGCTTGTGCTTTTGTGTGTGGGCATGACCGCAACCGTATTGGCTTACGATCTGGCAAAGGAAGGATATCGGGCTCTTGACATCGGACATCTGGATGTGGAATATGAATGGTGTCTTGCTGGCGTGAGGCAGAAAACAAGACTGAAAAACAAATATGTCAATGAGGTATGGGGCGGCAACCATACTGTAACAGAAGAAGACCCGAAATATCTTGGGCAAATCATTGCAA
>CAMGFM010000193.1 GCA_946055365.1 uncultured Prevotella sp.
ATCCAATACGCGACTACGACGTATTCGTAGGCAAGACAATGGAGTTCAAGGTTGTGAAGATCAACCAGGAGTTCCGCAACGTTGTCGTTTCACACAAGGCTCTCATCGAGGCAGAGCTCGAAGCACAGAAGAAGGAAATCATCAGCAAGCTCGAGAAGGGTCAGATACTCGAGGGAACTGTCAAGAATATCACCTCTTACGGTGTGTTTGTTGACCTTGGCGGTGTGGACGGACTCATCCACATCACAGATCTTTCATGGGGCCGCGTGAGCGATCCGCACGAAGTAGTTGCTCTTGACCAGAAGATCAACGTGGTAATACTCGACTTCGACGACGAGAAGAAGCGCATTGCTCTCGGTCTCAAGCAGCTTACTCCTCACCCATGGGATGCTCTTGACGCTAATCTCAAGGTTGGCGACCACGTAAAGGGCAAGGTGGTTGTTATCGCAGACTACGGCGCATTTGTAGAGATCGCTGCCGGTGTCGAGGGTCTCATCCACGTGTCTGAGATGAGCTGGAGCCAGCACCTCCGTTCCGCACAGGACTTCCTCCATGTGGGCGACGAGGTAGAGGCAGTTATCCTCACGCTCGACCGCGCTGAGCGTAAGATGTCTCTCGGCATCAAGCAGCTCAAGGAAGACCCATGGGAGGCTATCGAGGTTAAGTATCCTGTAGGCAGCAAGCACACTGCCAAGGTGCGCAACTTCACCAACTTCGGCATCTTTGTAGAGCTCGAGGAGGGCGTTGACGGTCTTATACACATCTCTGACCTCTCTTGGACAAAGAAGGTAAAGCATCCGTCAGAGTTCACGCAGACTGGCGAGAACATCGACGTTGTCGTGCTTGAGATAGACAAGGAGAACCGTCGTCTCAGCCTCGGTCACAAGCAGCTTGAAAGCAATCCTTGGGACAAGTATGAGGAACTCTATACTGCAGGATCTGTACACACAGGCAAGATTACTGAGATTATGGACAAGGGCGCAGTCATCACTCTCAACGAGGGTGGCGAGGGATTTGCAACTCCCAAGCACCTTGTAAAGGAGGACGGCACACAGGCTCAGCTTGGTGAGGAACTCCAGTTCAAGGTTATCGAGTTCGTGAAGGAGACAAAGCGCATTATCCTCTCACACAGCCGCACATTTGAGCCTGCCAAGGAAGAGGTGAAGGCTGCACGCAAGCACGCTCCGAAGAAGGAGGCTGCTCCCGCTATCAACAATGTGGCTGCAAGCACCACTCTCGGCGACCTCGACGCTCTTGCAGAGCTCAAGGCCAAGATGGAGAAGGGCGAATAATATTCATTGATATACAACTCCGCCAAATGTCAGGGCATGGTCTCAAAAGACCGTCATCCCCGTCATTTGGCGGTTTTTTTGTGCCTTTTTCTCAGGAGAGGTGGGGTTTCTGACGTGAGAGCTCACGACTGTATCCGTCAGGACAACCGCGGCCATGCCCGTCATGGCATTATACAGAATGTGCTACAGACATAAAGCGGTCAGAAAGGCATGGCATCACAGACGCATACCCGCCCGTCGTTTTTTTTTGAGCTACTTTTCCCGTTTTTTTGCTTAGAAACATACCTCATAAAAGAGCCGTTTTCCACATTGCAAAATGCATCTTTGGCTTTATAAAGTGGGCTTTGACATCACTGAAAGCCACACTTGCCTGACACCTGCATGCTGTTGCCTAATAAACGTAATTGGATTAAACAGAATATAGACTTTCATGATGCGCAGGGACATCCCATGTGAAATGGCATAAAGAACACTGCGACACGAAACGCAGCGGCAACAAGTGCAGCAGAGCAGGAAAAAAACATTTGGTTTTTCGCTTATAATAGATAATTTTTTAGTAAATTTGCGCACAACAAGCGGCATCTGCATGAACGCACGGCAGGCGGCGACATACGAAAGTCGTAGCACGTCATAGACAAACAAACATGGCGAGAGATTCTGAGGTCACGACGCAGTGACGGCAGTACGCACCACGGCGAGGGCAGAACGTAGCTACATAACAGTCCAAGCGTCACATAACAGCAAAAAACAACAAGGGCGCAGGGCAAACGAGCAAGGCAGCAACCGCACCAAGGCCATGCAACGACATGGAAATGATCCACAAGCACGAACTTATTTAAACCCAAACTTTAATATATCAACAGAAATGAAAATCAAAGATTTCAACTTTGCCGGCAAAAAGGCTATTGTACGCGTAGATTTCAACGTACCATTGGACGAGAACGGAAACGTAACCGACGACACACGCATCCGCGGAGCGTTGCCAACACTCAAGAAGGTGCTTGAAGACGGCGGTGCCCTCATCATGATGAGCCACATGGGCAAGCCCAAAGGCAAGGTAAACATGAAGCTCTCCCTCAGCCAGATTGTTCCGAATGTGTCTAAGGCACTCGGCGTTGAGGTTAAGTTTGCCAAGGACTGTGCCAACGCAAGCGAGGAAGCTGCTGCATTGAAGTGCGGCGAGGCTCTTCTGCTCGAGAACCTCCGTTTCTATCCCGAGGAGGAAGGCAAGCCCGTAGGCGTGGAGAAAGGCACACCCGAGTTTGACGCTGCAAAGAAAGAGATGAAGGGCCGTCAGCAGGAGTTTGCAAAGAAGCTCGCCTCCTATGCCGACTGCTATGTGATGGATGCCTTTGGCACAGCACACCGCAAGCATGCGTCCACAGCTGTCATTGACGAATACTTTGACAAGGACAGCAAGATGCTCGGCTTCCTCATGGAAAAGGAAGTAAACGCCGTTGATGCCGTACTTGGCAACATCAAGCGTCCGTTTACAGCCATCATGGGCGGCTCTAAGGTGTCTACAAAGATTGGCATTATTGAGAATCTTCTCACAAAGGTTGACAATCTCATCCTTTGCGGTGGCATGACCTACACATTTGCCAAGGCACTCGGCGGCAACGTGGGCAAGTCTATCTGCGAGCTTGACAAGCTGGATGTGGCTCTTGACGTTATCAAGAAAGCTAAGGAAAACAACGTGAACCTCGTGCTTGGCACCGACTCAGTGTGCGCTGATGACTTCAAGAACGACGCCAACACCCAGATTTGTCCTTCTGGCGCAATACCCGAGGGCTGGGAAGGCATGGATGCTGGTCCTGACACACGTGTAGCCTTTGCCAACGCTATCAAGGGCGCAAAGACCATCCTCTGGAACGGTCCTGCAGGCGTGTTCGAGTTTGACAATTTCACCGGCGGTTCCAAGGCCATAGCAGAGGCAGTGGCAGAGGCCACAAAGAACGGCGCATTCTCACTCATCGGCGGCGGCGACTCTGTAGCCTGCATCAACAAGTTTGGCCTTGCTGACCAGGTTTCATACATCTCTACTGGCGGCGGCGCACTCCTTGAGGCTATCGAGGGCAAGGTGCTCCCGGGCGTTGAAGCTATTGAGAAGTAATATCTCACACGACAACACCAGACCATAGACAAGATAGGTCAGGTCATGCAAGACAAATTGTCAGCGCATGGCCTGACTTCTTGTGTTTCTTGGACTTATAAAACACATAGCACAACTTAGGCATATCATGTATTTGTGCGTTGTCACCCACCCGCACAAGGTACACCCGACAAAAGCGAGGGCACTGAAAAAGTCCCTCTATAGACTGAGCCCATAATTCAATCGGCACAT
>CAMGFM010000194.1 GCA_946055365.1 uncultured Prevotella sp.
AAACAACCCCTGAGAAGAAGACAACCAAAACGGCAAAGCACATAGGCATTGTCAAGAACGACCCGTATCTCGAGCCTTATGAGGATGCGATACGCGGAAGATACGAATATGCTGTCAGCAAAATCAACCAGCTCACCGGCAATGGCAAGCGCACGCTTTCTGACTTTGCCAACGGACACCATTACTATGGATTGCACAAGGCAAAGAGAGGATGGGTGTTCCGTGAGTGGGCCCCAAATGCCACTGCAATATATCTTGTGGGCGATTTCAACGGCTGGAAGGAGTCAGAGCGTTATCTTGCCAAGCGCGTTGACGAGGCTGGCAACTGGGAGCTGAAGCTCTCTGAAAAGGCTCTCAAGCACGGCGACCTCTACAAGATGCACGTCTATTGGGACGGCGGCAACGGAGAGCGCATACCTGCATGGGCCACACGCGTGGTGCAGGACGAGGCAACCAAGATTTTCTCTGCACAGGTGTGGAATCCTGAGACGCCGTATGAGTGGAAGAAGAAGACATTTAAGCCATGCAAGAATCCTCTGCTCATATATGAGTGTCATGTGGGCATGTCGCAGGATGCCGAAAAGGTGGGTACATACAACGAGTTTCGCGAGAATGTGCTGCCGAGAGTCAAGGCCGACGGCTACAACTGCATACAGGTGATGGCCATACAGGAGCATCCCTACTATGGATCTTTCGGTTATCATGTGAGCAACTTCTTTGCTCCGTCAAGCCGTTTTGGCACTCCCGAGGAGCTGAAGGCTCTTATCGACCAGGCTCACAAGGACGGCATAGCCGTGATAATGGACATAGTACACTCACATGCCGTAAAGAACGAGCTGGAAGGCCTCGGCAATCTCGCTGGCGACCCCAACCAGTATTTCTATTCTGGCGCACGGCGCGAGCATCCTGCATGGGACAGCCTGTGCTTTGACTATGGCAAGAACGAGGTGCTGCACTTCCTGCTCTCCAACTGCAAGTACTGGCAGGAGGAGTTCCACTTTGACGGCTTCCGCTTTGACGGTGTGACATCCATGCTTTATTTCAGCCACGGTCTCGGTGAGGCTTTCTGCAACTATGGCGACTATTTCAATGGCGGACAGGACGGCAATGCCGTGTGCTACCTCACTCTGGCCAACAAACTCATACACGAGGTCAACCCCAATGCCATCACCATTGCCGAGGAAGTGAGCGGCATGCCGGGCCTGGCAGCCAAGTTTGAGAACGGGGGCTACGGTTTTGACTACCGTATGGCGATGAACATACCTGACTACTGGATAAAGACCATCAAGGAGCTGCCCGATGAGGCGTGGAAACCCAGCTCCATCTTCTGGGAAGTGAAAAACCGCCGCAGCGACGAGCGCACCATCAGCTACTGCGAAAGCCACGACCAGGCTCTCGTGGGCGACAAGACCATCATCTTCCGCCTTATCGACGCCGACATGTACTGGCATTTCCGCAAGGGCGATGAAAACGGCACCGTGCATCGTGGCATTGCGCTGCACAAGATGATACGTCTTGTGACGGCAGCAGCCATCAACGGAGGCTATCTTAACTTCATGGGCAACGAATTTGGTCACCCTGAATGGATCGATTTCCCGCGTGAGGGCAACAACTGGAGCCATAAGTATGCACGCAGACAGTGGAATCTCGTTGACAACAAGGATCTTTGCTATCACTATCTCGGCGATTTTGACCGCGACATGCTGCGCGTGCTGAAGATGGAGCGCAACATACAAAACAAGCCGGTGCAGGAGATATGGCACAACGATGGCGATCAGGTGCTGGCATTCATGAGGGGCGACTTGATATTTGTGTTCAATTTCAATCCCGTAAAGTCATTCACCGGCTACGGTTTCCTTGCTCCGACCGGCTCTTATGACGTGGTGCTGAACACCGATGCCAAGCAGTATGGCGGCAATGGGCTGTCTGATGACTCCATCACCCATCTCACCAATTTTGACCCGCTCTATGTCAATGACCATAAGGAGTGGCTCAAGCTCTACATACCTGCCCGTTCTGCCGTAGTGCTGAAGAAAAACTGACGTTTGCTCACACTTCGGTGTAGCGTTTGTGGCACAAGCCACATCCATATCACATAAAGAAACACACAAGCCATGCGCTGCCAGAGATTCCTGAAGGGTGTCCCGGCGGCGCATTTGGCATAAGGCCGAGGGGAAAACATCATGTGACAATGCCCTGAGGCGCAGAAAAAAATCACGGACATTTTGAATAACAATGTTTACTATGGCGTGCAGTACTCGTTAATAAGGGTTCTATGCACATTCTATTTCTCTCTCTTCACGTTTTTCTACCTGTTTTTCTATCAGGCAGACCTGTTGACGGCCATGCAGCACACGCTTTCGCATGGCAAGACCCATTATGACCATTTCATAGGCGCGGTGCTTATCACGATAGTGCTGCTTGTGGTGCAGGTGGCAGTGTCGCGCCTGTGTCGGCAGTTGCGCTTGCTGTGGGCCTTGACCTATCTTCCGTCGGCGTTGCTGCTCGCCATGCTCACCGATGTGTCGCTGTCGCAGTCTTCAGGGCAGCTGCAGTTTGGCGGTATGGTCTATACCGCTCCCGTGGTGCTGGCTTTGTATGCACTGCTGCTGCGCATTGGTCATGTGTCGGGCTTTTTCGTGTCGGGCTTTTTCGTGTCGGTGTCACAGTACACCTCAGCTCTCACGCGCAGCGTGTGGACAAACGTGTTGGTCATGTCGGTCCTCTTGTTGTCAGTGTGTCTGTGCGACAACAGCGACAAGACTCTCCACGTGAGGCTGCACATGGAGCAGTGTCTGGCTGACGGCAACTATGACGAGGCTCTTGCCACGGCCCGCAGATATGCTTTGGCAGACCCTAATGTCACCATGTTGTCTACCTATGCGCTGTCTAAGAAAGGCGAATTGGGCGAGCATCTCTTTGAATATTGTCCCACTGGCGGCGCAGGCTCGCTCATGCCCGACCCGGGGAGGCATATAATGTTTGAGCTTTACCCCGACTCGCTGTTCTATGCGCACCTTGGCACGCGCTATCTGCAGACTATGCCTGCACGAAAATATCTTGACTACCAGCGCAGGCACGGCAGATTGAAGGGCAACCTTGTTGACTACCAGCTGTGCGCCCGCCTTCTTGACCGTGATCTCGACGGTTTCGCGCGTGACATATCGACGTTTTATGAGGTCAACGACTCTGCCGCTCTCCCCAGACACTATCGTGAGGCTCTCACGTTGTATGTACACCAACATTCCAGCCCTATCCTTGTGTACAAAAACAACGTAACGGAGGTGGACTTTCAGGACTATCAGAAGCTGGAGGCCAAATATGCTGATTCTAAGGAGAGGCAGACCGCGCTGAGAGACATGTATGGCAACACCTATTGGTATTATTATCAGTATCGGGAATATTACTGGAAATGACAGGTTGCGGCGTGCCAGAGCCTCACATCATTGGTTGACGGTGTCTTATGCGGGTTCTGATTGTCTTGTAAGCGCATACAATATATAGTCCATAGCCTCTTCATACGAGCCAAAGGATTATAAAAGACAAAAAGAGGATGTGCCAAGAAAACGGCACATCCTCTTTTCTTATTGATAATGTCGATAGCTATCGATGGTAAAATACCTTTTCTCATT
>CAMGFM010000195.1 GCA_946055365.1 uncultured Prevotella sp.
CATAGCTCTTGCGCAGTGTGATGGTAATCTTGGGCACAGTGGCCTCACCATAAGCATAGAGCAACTGCGCTCCGTGCAGTATGACAGCGTTGTATTCCTGTCCTGTGCCAGGCAAGAAGCCAGGCACGTCGACAAGTGACACGATGGGAATGTTGAATGCGTCGCAGAAACGCACAAAACGGGCTGCCTTGCGGCTGGCATTGGTGTCGAGAACGCCTGCATAGCACTGCGGCTGGTTGGCAACGATGCCCACGCTCTGACCGTTGAAGCGGGCGAAACCTATGATGATGTTCTTGGCAAACTTGGCCTGCACCTCAAAGAACTCGCCGTTGTCGGTGATGGCACTGATGACCTTGTACATGTCGTATGCCATATTGGGGTTGTCGGGCAGTATCTCGTTGAGGATGTCTGCCTTGCGGTCGATGGGGTCGTTGCACTCCACGCGCGGAGCCTCCTCAGTATTGTTTGAGGGAATGTAGCTCAGGAGCGTGCGGAGCAGTGTCATGGCCTCCTCTTCTGTCTTTGCGGTGAAGTGTGTAACGCCGCTCTTTGACGCATGTACCGACGCGCCGCCGAGATGTTCGGAGTCTATGTCCTCGCCAGTGACTGTCTTCACGACCTTAGGACCAGTGAGGAACATGTAAGAGGTGTTCTCCATCATGAGGATAAAGTCGGTGAGCGCAGGAGAGTAGACCGCACCGCCAGCACATGGGCCAAAGATGCCAGAAATCTGCGGTATGACACCACTCGCAAGGATGTTGCGCTCGAATATCTCGCCATATCCAGCAAGCGAGCAGATACCTTCCTGTATGCGTGCGCCGCCAGAGTCGTTCATGCAGATGAACGGCGCACCCATGGTCATGGCCATATCCATCACCTTGCATATCTTCTGCGACATTGTCTCTGACAAAGAACCGCCGTTCACCGTAAAGTCCTGTGCGTAAAGATAGACCAGACGTCCGTCAATGGTGGCAGAGCCTGCCACGACGCCGTCTCCGAGGAACTGCTTTTTCTCCATGCCGAAATTGTTGCAGCGGTGCAGCTTGAACATGTCGTATTCCTCAAAAGAGCCTTCGTCAACAAGCATTTCTATACGTTCACGTGCCGTGTACTTGCCGCGGGCGTGCTGCTTCTCAATGGCAGCCTCGCCGCCACCAAGACAGGCTTTCTCACGCTTGGCGACCAATTCCTTGATTTTTTCCAATTGTTTGCTCATACTGTTATTTATGATATTTTTTATGCTTTTTGTTTGTTCACGCTAAAGGGATGCCTCCTGCCGTCTGTCTCTGTGGAGGCTGTCATGCGCCGCAGCCTGCCATGGAGACGGTAGGGGGAAATTGTAATTTCTTGAAATACTGTGCAAATTTACTAAAAAAAAGACAAAACATAATTATCTGCACGTAACATTTTTGGCTTGTCGTATTCGAAATTGACACATCTACAGTTTGCTGTCGCCAAAAGACAGCGGCAGAAGGTCTGTAGAGCGTTCTATGATGTAGACATGCTCACCGCCATAGAGCAACAGCCGCATGTGTCTGCCATACCTGCGCTCCACCTCTGCCATAACCTGCCGGCATGCCCCGCAGGGCGTGACTGGCTGTGTCGTAAAGCCGTCCTTGTCGCAGGCGGCGATGGCAAGCGCATCGACGGCAAGCTCAGGATGGGCAGCCTGGGCAGCAAAGATGGCCGTGCGCTCGGCGCACATTCCCGAGGGGTAAGCCACGTTTTCCTGATTGGCTCCCGTCACTATCGTGCCGTCCTCAAGTCTTGCCGCAGCCCCCACGTGAAATTGGCTGTAAGGCGCATAGGCATTGCGGCAGGCTGCCTTGGCTGTCTGCACGAGCCTGCGGTCGTCGTCGGCAAGCTCATGCTCTTCTGCGATTGTCACGGGCGTAATAATATTATGTGTTTTCATCGTCTTGGGTGTTATTGGTCGGTCGTTTGCTCTCCTTGTCCCACGTGTTCGTAGGCTCCGGCATCGGGGTTGTCGTCACGTCGGTTGCCGTCGCGGTCGTCGCTCTCGGCGGTCTGCGGGTCGGCAACGCCTATCGCCGCAGAGCCTTGTGCCAAATGAAAGTCATAGTCCTGCATGTCTATGTCCACCTTTAGGAAATGTTTTTCTCCAAAAGCGAGCGTATTGTCCTTGACATCCTCAAACACGACATCAGTGAAATGTGTCTTCTCTGCCTCGTCGGTCACCTCGGGGGTGCGTATTATGCAGTTTGCAAAGGAATATTCAAACACGTTGGCATCATCGCCATCGGGCCTAAGCCCCATCATCTCGTCACTTGAATATCCAGTAATGATGCTGTTGTCACACACAAACAACAACAAGGGATGCGTGACACTCGAGAAGCTCAGAGCACTGCCGCGCTTGGCATCAAAGGGATAGAACTGTGCCATCGTGCAACTGTTGACTCTCACGTCGCCACCGTCAACTTTCAGACAGTTGCCGAGGGCGTTTGACATAAGCGTATTTACTATTGTCGCCTTGCAACACGTCAGTGCCACGGCATCACCCTGACAGTTGTGTATGGTGCTGTGGTCAATGCTCACCTTGAGCCTGCCCACATCAGCCGAGTCTGCCCTCACGCCATTAAAACAGCTGTGTATGTCGGTGTATGAAATGACGTTGTCGTAGGATTTCTCCGCAAAATGCAGCCCCTGCCACTGTCCGCTCATCCTGTCGTATGGCAGATAGTCAAACATGCGGTCAAGTCTGTCGCCGCGCATAGTGACATTGGCATCGGCGGTGCCGCGGCACACGAGCTTGCCCTGCACCTCTATCCCCGCGTCGGCGTGAAAGAAGAGCTGCGCGCCCGGCTCTATGGTCAGCGTCGCGCCCTCTGCCACCGTCAACATGCCATACACCACGAGCGGCCGCCCTGCGGCAATGGTGGAGTCGCGCCCCAGCACCTTGTTTCTCACAAAGTCAGCGTCCCAAGTCCACGCACTCAGCACCACCTCCTGCTGTCTGCCGCTCTCGAGGTTGAACAACAGACGGTCGATCTGCTCCACCGGCTCCTGCGCATTGGCTGCCGGGGTCGTTACTTCTACAAACACCCTTATGCTGTCGCCCTTTCTTATCTCCACATCGTTGACCTTATAGCCAAGCTCAGGCGACAGATAGGTGCCGTCGACATTCACTCTGAAACCCTTTTGATTGCCTCCTGCCAATCTCACGTCGGCACACCGCAGACTCTCGCCTGAACGGTTGTAGACCCAAAACGAGCGTGTGGATGACGGAACGGTGGAAAAAACCGTGTCTATGCGCACCGTGTCGACCGAGAAAGACAACAGACGGTCGGGAGACACGCTGAACGTGTCTCCATCGTCACACGCGCTGACAAGCATCAGCGTCAGCGCGGCAATAATATATGTGTATAACGATCTCATCTGACTGTATAAACGTCTGCGGGCCGCTTTTATTGTGCAGTGGATGTTGCTTATGATTGTTTTTGAAGACATACGAAAGTTTTATCAAACACACACGCAGGATTGCCAAAGGCGTGTATAGGTTTGCCCATTGAGCCTATGCAACTAAAAAAAGCGTTGGCCTTTATGACCAACGCTTCGTACATCCTTAGGGATTCGAACCCTAGACCCACTGATTAAGAGTCAGTTGCTCTA
>CAMGFM010000196.1 GCA_946055365.1 uncultured Prevotella sp.
CATGCAAGCCGTGTTTTGCCGGGCTTTGAGCCAGACAGCAAGTTGAGAATGTTTCAGAAGCTCAGCGACAGCATAGAGATTGTCATAGTCATCAGTGCCGTTGACATCGAAAAGAACAAGAAACGCGCCGACCTTGGCATCACCTATGATGAGGATGTCTTGCGTCTGCGTGCCGAATACATGCGTCTGGGCTTCATGGTAGGCTCTGTCGTGGTGACCCACTACAACGGTCAGCCAGCGGCGGAGGCGTTCCGTCATCGTCTGGAGCGCGACGGCATCGCCACCTACTGCCACTATCTTATCGAGGGCTATCCTCATGACGTGTCGCTCATTGCTTCCGACGAGGGTTTTGGCAAGAACGACTATGTGAAAACCACCCGTCCGCTTGTCATAGTGACGGCTCCCGGCCCTGGCAGTGGCAAGATGGCAGTGTGTCTGAGCCAGCTTTACAATGAGCATAAGCGTGGCATCAGGGCGGGATATGCCAAGTTTGAGACCTTCCCCGTGTGGAATCTTCCGTTGAAACATCCAGTAAACATCGCATACGAAGCCGCTACTGCCGACCTCAACGACGTTAACATGATCGACCCGTTCCATCTTGAGGCTTACGGCAAGATAGCTGTCAACTACAACCGCGATATTGAGATTTTCCCAGTGCTTAATGCCTTGTTTGAAGGCATTTATGGCAGCAATCCCTACAAGTCTCCCACGGATATGGGAGTCAACATGGTGGGATTTTGCATCAGTGACGACAAGGTTTGTTGCGAGGCTTCCAAGAACGAAATCGTGCGCCGTTACTATGACGCTACAAACAAGATGGCGAGAGGCGCATGCAACGAGGCGGAGATAAACAAGATACAGATGCTGTTCAACCAGACAAGAATCACAACTGACTATCGCCGCACCACTGTTGCCGCCAAGGAACACCGAAACAAGACAGGACACACGTCGGCAGCGATGGAACTTGAGGACGGAACAATCATTACGGCACACTCAAGCCAGCTCCTCGGATGCAGCGCGGCCCTCTTGCTCAACGTGACAAAGCACCTTGCGGGCATAGACCATGAGACAAAGCTCGTGCCGCAGTCCATGATAGAGCCTATACAGTACACTAAGATAAACTACCTTGGCGGTCACAATCCGCGACTGCACACCGACGAGGTGCTTGTGGCTCTCTCCGTACTGTCAAATGGCGACGAGAATTGCCGCAAGGCCCTTGAGCAGTTGCCAAAGCTCCGTGGCTGTCAGGTACACAGCACCGTGATGCTGGGAGAAGTTGACAATAAGATATTCAAGAAGCTCGGTGTCAATTTCACTTGTGAGCCTATAATGAAAAACAGGCTTGTAGAGGGATAGCCACACGTCGCTGACAGCAATGTGCGGCAGCCCTTTCCCCGGCTCTTTGTGTCACACGCTAACCTCTTTGTGTCACACATTATCAGCCACATGGCAATGGCGTTAAGGCGAGTCACCCTCTCTTTTCTCCATACATCACACATATAAAAGAAAAAAACTGCAATCGCAGAGACAACTCCTTTACATGGACTCTCTGCCATTGCAGTTTTTTGTTTTTCAACAAACGATTTTCTTCAGCCGCGGGTTCATTTCACAGGCTCCACATGCACCATCACAAACGAGTCCCTGCCCGTGACATCCTTTATTCTGTGTTCCACCTCCGTAGTCATCTCATGCGCCTTGCTGAGACTGATGTTTCCGTCCATCCTCACATGCACGTCAATGGCGCAACGGTTGCCTATCTTCCTTGTGTGCATGTTATGTGGGTCGCTCACGCCCGTCACCGAGAGTATGGCGTCGGTTATTTCCTGCTTTGTCTCTTCGGGCAGCGAGTCCTCAAGCAGCTCTCCGAGACTCGGAATCACCTGGCCTATGGCTGCGTGTATGATAAGAAAGCTCACGGCAAGTGCCGCCAGAGGGTCCAGCACCGCCCATTTCTCGCCCATCAGCACCGCTCCTCCTATGCCCAGAGCCGTGCCTATCGACGACAGTGCGTCGCTGCGATGATGCCAGGCGTTGGCTATTACAGCCTTTGAATTGTTCCTTTCGCCCGTGCGCCGTGTATAGTGAAACAGCAGTTCTTTCACCGCTATTGACACTATTGCCGCCCAAAAGGCAAGCGCGCCGGGCTGTTCGAGAGTCTGTCCGTTGGCAAACTGCCATATCTTTGCGCCACTTTCCCACATGATGCCCAGTCCCACACACAGCAGAAACGTCCCTATTATTGTCGTGGCGAGAGTCTCATATTTGCCGTGTCCGTATTCGTGCTTGCGGTCTTGCGGCTTGCTTGATATGCGCACGAACACCAGCACGATAAAGTCTGTTATCAGGTCGCTCAGCGAGTGCACTGCGTCAGCCACCATTGCCGAGCTTCTGCCCAGTATGCCCGCTGCAAATTTCAGCACGAAGAGTATGATGTTGGCTATTGCGCCCACGATGGTCGTGCGATATATTTCTGACTTGCGTCTTGCGTCAGCAATCCTCAGTTCATCAGTATTTTCCATTTATACATATATATTTATGTTCGTTTGTCCCCCTCTCTTGCCTTGAGATACATGCTTGAGCGACCTCTCGCGCCTTGTACGCCTGCTTTGCGAGTCGTGTCATGGCATTGTGTGGGTCGCCTGTCTTATGCAAAGACAGTGCAAGGCGAGCGAAGAACAAAGATAGATAATCTCAGTTTTTCATCTTTGCTCCTCCTGAACCGCGCCTGTCTTATGCATGCAAAAATACTTATAAATCGTGAATGTCGTCTCTTTCACGCGCCTGTTTATTTGCAAAATAATATTAATAAAGCCGATTTGTGTGCCTTTGGTGGTCATTTGCTTTATTGCTGTCAAAAAAAAACGTTAACTTTGTCACAATGAACAGAAGACCGCACATATTAAGAGTTCTTGAGACAGTACCATTGATACTGTTTCTCACGCTCTTTCCCCACCATCATCATCATGGCGGGGCGGCATGTTGGTCTTTTGACTCAGACGGGTGCGATGTCCAGTCCTGCTGTGGCCATGTAGAGACGGCAGAAAGCCATGCTTCACATGCAGCCCACCGCGGTTGCGGCTCCCACGGACTGTGCTTTTGGCAGATGATGCAGCGGCAGGTGCAGGAGCTTTGTTTCTCCCACGCCAATGGCAGCAATGGCATAGGCGACTTGCTGCATCACATCTACGATTTCTGCGTCGGCAAGTCGCTGATGCTCCGTCCCTCGTTCATCCCTTTGTCAGCACGCCCTGTCTTGATGGCAACGCCCTTTTGCGATGCCTGCAAGCACGGTGTGAGCGTCAGCAGGCGCGGTCCTCCGCAGTTCCCCGTTCTTCACACATGACCACACGCCATTTTTCCGCTTCTTCGTGACACGCCTTTGCTCTTTCTTTGCGTCAGCAGAGAGCTTAGGGTCATGTTGCATGTGCAGAAAAGTGCCGCTTTCCTGAGTCCCAAGTGCCGCTTTGCGAGTCCCAAGTGCCACTTTTCCGACTCTCAAGTGCCACTTTCTGAGTCCCAAGTGCCGCTTTGCGAGTCCCAAGTGCCACTTTTCCGACTCTCAAGTGCCACTTTCTGAGTCCCAAGTGCCGCTTTGCGAGTCCCAAGTGCCACTTTTCCGACTCTCAAG
>CAMGFM010000197.1 GCA_946055365.1 uncultured Prevotella sp.
GTGTCGTTGTCGCCGTTGGTGAAAACGATGGGATTGCCCTTCTCGGAAAGCGACATGAGATAGTTTTGTCCGAAGTCGCGGCAGGTGTAGCGTCCGCTGCGGTCGTGGTCGTCCCACGTCTGCGACGCCATCTGCACGGGTACGCACAGGCACACCAGCCCTACGACAGAGGCGACAGCCACTTCCCTACCCTTGACATAACGCTTGAGCAGGTCGTAGATGGCAAGCACGCCGAGACCACACCATATAGAATAGGCATAGAACGAGCCTGCATAGGCATAATCGCGCTCACGGGGCTGCAGAGGTGTCTGGTTGAGGTAGATGACAATGGCAAGACCCGTCATGAAGAAGAGGAAGAACACCACCCAGAACTGTCTTATGCCACGTCGTCCGCGCCATGCCTGCCAGAAGAGTCCTATGAGACCGAGGAGGAGAGGCATACAATAGAAGACATTGTTGCCCTTGTTGTCCTTGAGGTCGGACGGCAGCTGGCTCTGGTCGCCCAGCATGAGATTGTCGATGAACGGGAAGCCCGTAATCCAGTTGCCATGCTCCAGCTCACCATTGCCTTGCTTGTCGTTTTGGCGGCCCGCAAAATTCCACATGAAATATCTCCAGTACATGAAGTTGCACTGGTAAGAGAGGAAGAAGCGGATGTTGTCTAACTGAGTGGGCATCTTGACCATCATCTGCTCGCCGCACGCATCGTAAGGCACGTCGTAGCCGTCAACACCGCCAAGCCACGACTCGTAGGCCTGCGCATGAGAAGAGGAGTGCATGCGCGGGAAGAGCATGTTCTGGGCAAAGACATACTTGTTCTTGCGCGACACGATGAAGTAAGAGTCTTTCTCGTCGGCAGAAGCCTTTTCCTTGCGCTGCCAGATGGGCGCGCCCTCCTTGCTTCTGGGCACGCAATAGTTGTCCTTGATGTCATAGGCCACCTGAGAGGTGTAGGCCTGTCCGTAAAGGAGCGGACGATCGCCATACTGGTCGCGGCTGAGATAGGAGCCAAGGGTGAACACGTCCTCGGGAGAGTTCTGATCCATGGGCGGATTGGCTGACGAGCGTATCACGATGACGGCGTATGTGCTGTAGCCAATCATGAGCATGAGCAGGCAGAGCATGACCGTGTTCTTGAAACGCGCGGTGACAAGAGGCACGAGCTTGGTGTCTATCTTGCGGCGGTAATTAAGCACAAACCAGAGAGCGACAAGCGCGACAATGCCATTGACGGCAGCTGACCAGCCATAGCCGTAGAACGGTATGCCGAGCATACCCACCGACAGCACAAACGCAAGGTTCTGACGCTTGAAATGACGGTTGGCGTAGGACTCATAGATAGACCACACCACGCAACTCACAAGGAGGATGATGTAGATAATCTCGCCAGTGTTGAACGGACAGCCCAAGACATTGACAAAGAGCAGTTCAAACCACCCAGCAACGGTGATGATGCCTGGCACAACGCCATAAAGCACGCCTGCCACAATGGCAAACGACAGGGCAAGGGCTATGAGCGAGCCTTTGAACTCAATGTTCTTGAAACGTCTGTAGCTGTAGACCAACACAATGGCGGGCAAACAGAGCAGGTTGAGCAGGTGTACGCCTATGGAAAGGCCGGTCATATAGGCGATAAGCACTATATAACGGTCGCTGTGAGGCTCGTCGGCATGACTCTCCCACTTGAGGATGAGCCAAAAGACGATGGCGGTGAACGCAGAAGAATAGGCATAGACCTCGCCCTCTACTGCCGAGAACCAGAAAGTGTCGGAAAAGGTGTAGATGAGCGCGCCCACAAGACCCGAAGCCTGAATGGCAATGAGCTTGCCAAGCGTCATGCTCTCTTCATTCTCCACTATCAGGCGTTTGGCAAGGTGGGTTATTGACCAGAAAAGGAAGAGTATGGTCAGCGCACTGAGCAACGCGCTCATGATATTGACCATGTAGGCCACCGTGGACGGGTCGCTTGCAAGCTGCGAGAAGAGGTTGGCAGTAAGCATGAAGAACGGTGCTCCAGGCGGATGGCCTATCTCAAGCTTTGCACCAGTAGTAATGAACTCTGGACAGTCCCAGAAACTGGCTGTCGGCTCTACTGTGGAACAATAAACCACGGCGGCAATGATAAAAGCAAGCCAGCCGACGGCATTGTTCACCAAGTTGTAATGTTTCATGTAAGACTTTTGAGATTTTTTTTATGTTACTAAGCACGGAGAAAGACCCATGCCACATTAATTATGATATATTTCATCCAGTTTGTCTCGCACAGCCTGCGCCGCCTGCATGCACGCAGCGTGTGACTAACACGCTTGTTTTCTGTCAGGACACGCATGTCTTTGTCTGCAATGCCTGCCTATTTCTGACTGAACAAGCACGTTTCTGTCAGGACACGCACTAAGAAAAGCAGCTGAAAACGTCACTTCAGCGACACGTCTCCGCATTGACAAGGCACAAAGCTGATGTCATGAAACGCGGAGGAAACGGTCTGTTATCTTGCAAAGATACAAAATAATATATAACTGATTATAAACGTAAGGACATGTTAATATTATTTAGCACAAAAAGACGGCACTGCATGCCACGAAAGGGATTTGGAACAAACAAAAAAAGCACCATACTGTCGCAAGTGGCACTTGACGACAGTATAGTGCCTATTTGGTGGTGCTAAAGTGCCACTTCACTGTTGCGAAAGAGCCACTTTGCCCGCTTATTCTCTCACCATGTCAATGAGCGTGTCAATGTCTACGAGTGTCTGCTCGCCAGTTGCCATATTCTTGAGTGTCACTTTGGACTGTGCCATCTCCGACTCTCCAGCAAGGGCAACAAACGCCACGGACTTGGCATTGGCATAGGCCATTTGCTTTTTCATCTTCACGGAGTCAGGATAAATCTCCGTGCGTATGCCAGCCTCACGACACTTGCGCAAAAGAGGCATACAATAGGCAGTCTCCTGCTCACCAAAGTTGATGAAGAGCAGGCGCGTGCCGCTGACAGCCTCCTCGGGGAAGAGTGAAAGGCCATCAAGCACATCATAGATGCGGTCGGCACCGAAAGATATGCCCACGCCGCTAAGGCCAGGCATACCAAACACTCCCGTGAGATTGTCATAGCGTCCGCCACCAGTGATAGAGCCGATGCTGAAGTCAAGAGCCTTGACCTCAAAGATGGCACCCGTGTAGTAGTTGAGTCCACGTGCAAGCGTGAGATCAAGCTCCACGACATTGTTAAGCTGGCATTGCTTCAGCACATCGAGTATGTAACGTGTCTCCTCAACGCCCTTCATGCCCGTCTCAGAGCCTGCAAGCACCTCGGAGATGGTGTTGAGCTTCTCGTCGTTGGTGCCAGAGAGCGTGATAATGGGCTGCAGCTTGGCGATAGCGTCCTCAGAGATGCCCACACGCCTGAGTTCCTCATTGACATTCTCCACTCCAATCTTGTCGAGCTTGTCTATGGCAACGGTGATGTCAACGATGCGGTCGGCCTCGCCCACTATCTCCGCAAGCCCAGAGAGGATTTTGCGGTTGTTGAGCTTAATGGCGACACGTATGCCGAGACGTGAGAACACGGTATCGACAATCTGCATAAGCTCAACCTCATTGAGCAGTGACGTGGAGCCAACCACGTCGGCA
>CAMGFM010000198.1 GCA_946055365.1 uncultured Prevotella sp.
GTGGAACAGGGAGTTTACCTTGCGCTGGGATTTGACAAAAAATCTCCACATGAACTTTCAGAGTGCCACCAATGCGGAGATTGAGGAACCCTACGGCCCTATTAACAAGGATCTCTACCCCGATAACTATCAGGCGTGGAAAGACTCTGTGTGGACATCTATACGACATCTCGGCACGCCGCTCAAATACAACCAGTCGTTTCAGGCTTCCTACAAGTTGCCGATAAACCTTCTGCCCGTCTTTGACTGGCTCACAGCCGATGCCTCCTATGATGCTTCCTACAGCTGGATGCGCGGCACCGACCTCGAGGATGGCACCATGCTCGGCAATACCATCTCAAACAACAGGCAGATCAACCTCAACGGCCAGCTCAACATGGAGAAACTCTACAACCATGTGCCTTTCCTCAAGAAGGTGAATGACCGTTTCAAGAAAGACTCTGGGCGCAAGGGCAAGGTAGAAACCGACCGCCGCAAGGCTGCCGAGGCAAAACGCAAGGCCGCAAGTGCAGGCGCGCCCGCCACGGGAGGCAAGGAGGATGAGATGAAAGCCATGTTGCCCAAGAACCGCAAGGCCTTTGAGAAGGAGATAACGCTCATGCCCGACACCACGGTGAGCCTCAACCACGGCAGACGCTCCAAGCGCATTGTGGTGACGGCAAGGACGGCCGACGGAAGGGTGTTTGCATTGAAGTACAAGCGCACTGACGACAACAACATACGCATACTCAACAGTGTGGACTCCGCCATGAAGATAAAGGTGAGCGTCGTCGCAAAGGAGCCGCTTGAGGACAAGAAGTGGTATCGCACGGCGCAGTCGGCGGCACGCTTCATGATGATGTTGCGCAATGTCAATATCAGCTATCGTAACCGCTACTCCATGTCATTGCCGGGCTTCAAGCCGATGATAGGCGACATGTTTGGACAGACCTGCTCCATGGGTGCGATGTCGCCGGGCCTCGACTTTGCCTTCGGATTGACGGGAGACAGCTACATCGAAAAGGCACGTGACAACGGCTGGCTGCTCGCCAACGACTCGCTGGCAACGCCTGCCACGACCAATCTCACCGAAGAATTGCAGGTCAAGGCCACGCTTGAGCCAGTGCGCAATCTCAAGATCGACCTCACCGCGTCGCGCACCATGACCACGGCACGCAGTGTGCAGTTCATGTATGAGGGCAACCCCACCACGTTGAGCGGCTCGTTCAACATGACCACGGTGTCGTTGCGCAGTGCCTTTGAGGGCAGCGGCAATGCTGGCAACGGCTATCGCTCTGCCTCGTTTGAGCGTTTCTGCCGCTCGCTCGAGTCCTATCGACAGCGTGTGGAGGCGCGCTACAAGGGGGCGGTCTATCCTGCCGGCAGCCAATGGGCTGGCAAGCCCTACGATCCTGCCAACGGAGCTGTCAATATATACAGCGGCGACGTGATGATACCTGCCTTCCTCAATGCCTACACCAACATGGGAGGCGGCAAACTGTCCATCTTCCCGTCGTTGTCGCAGTTGTTGCCCAACTGGACTGTCAAGTATAGCGGTCTCTCCAAGCTGCGCTGGTTTAGCGAAAGGTTCAAGAGCGTCAACATCAACCACGCCTACAAGAGCGTCTATGCCGTGGGTTCCTACTCCTCTTACAGCACCTACATGGACTATATGGACGGTATAGGCTTCATCAACGACGCCACAACGGGTGTGCCGGTGCCAAGCTCCATGTATAATGTGTCGGCGGTGAGCATCAACGAGTCGTTCTCGCCGCTGCTCGGCATTGACGTTACGCTGCACAATAACATGACGTTTAAGGCAGAATATCGCTCTACGCGTGTGCTGAACCTCAGCATGACATCCGTGCAGGTCAACGAGTCGACATCAAACGACTGGGTGTTTGGAGCAGGCTACACCATCAACGACTTCAACCCCTTTGGTGGCGGCAAGAACAAGCACCGCAGGGTAAAGGCAAAGGGCGGCAAGGACAACACCTCTGCCTCTTCGTCGTCGGCATCGCGCAAGTCGTCAGGCACAAACAGCGACCTCAAGCTGCGCCTTGACCTCAGTCTGCGCAAGCAAGCGTCCATCAGCCGTGACATAGCCACGATGACAAGCTCTGCCAGCAGCGGCAACACAGCCTTCAAGCTGTCGTTCTCGGCAGACTACACCCTCTCTCGCCTGCTCACGATGAGCTTCTACTATGACCGACAGAGCAACAAGCCGCTGCTCTCATCGAGCAGTTATCCCACCACGACGCAGGATTTCGGTCTCAGCATGAAGTTCTCGCTCACGCGATGAGGCTCTGTCTACTTGCAAAACCATGTACAGACAAAACATTAATGTCATGAAAAAAAATATCAGATATGCCCTGTGTATGCTCCTGACGGCAATGGCTGCCGTCACGGGGGCGTATGCACAGCGTTATGAGGCGCATGTGGTCAGCGGATTTCCGTCTACAGAGCCGGGCTACAGCCTTGGAGTGTCGGCATGTTTCGCCGGCCGCGTCGGCAACTACATTGTCATGGCAGGCGGATGCAACTTTCCCGTGCCTGGCAACACAAAAGACAAGCACTATTACTGCGGTATATATGCGGCGCGCATAGACCGCGAGGCTCTGCAATGGCGCATTGTGGGCTGGCTGCCCGAGCCTGCCGCCTATGGAGTGACGGTAGAGTCGGGCGACAGCCTGCTTTTCATAGGCGGCAACAATCTCAAGGGCAGTCTCTCCACCGTCTACAGTGTCAGTATCAATGCCGATGGCGACAGGGCAGAGGTGCATCGCATGGCAGACATGCCCATGACGGTGGACAATATGTCGGTGGCGGCATGTGACGGAAGCGTGTTTGTGGTTGGCGGCAATCAGAACGGCAAGCCCGGCAAGGCTGTCCTGCGCCTCGAACTGGCCTCTGGGCGAGGTTGGAGCGTGCTGTCGCATATGCCAGGAGAGCCAAGGGTGCAGCCTGCGAGCGTGGCGCATGATGGCAAGATATATGTGTTTGGCGGCTTTTATGCCAATGGCGGCGACAGCAAGGTACACACCCGGTGCCTGAGCTATGACCTCGGCACGGGGCAATGGGCAGACCTGCCTGCACCACGCTCGCCAAAAGGCGAGGAAAGGACGCTGTCGGGAGGTATAGCCGCCGTGGCTGGCGAGCGTGCCGTGGCTCTTGGAGGTGTCAACAGAGACATCTTTCTCGATGCCATAAGCGGCCGTTATGCCATGGTAGACAAGGCCGACTATCTCAAGAAGCCCATCGCATGGTATAGGTTCAATCCCGACCTTTTTGTGTTTGACCTCAAGAAAGGCCAGTGGGCAAAGACCCTCTCCTCATCGCCTTATTTTGCAAGGGCAGGGGCGCAGATGGTTGTCGTTGACAGCGACATCTATTATATAGGAGGCGAGCTAAAGCCTGCCCTGCGCACGCCTGTGATAGTGCGTATAGCGGCAAAGAAATGAAAAAAGAACGGGACTGACACCAACTTAATGCGGCATCAGTCCCGTTTTTTTTGTCTTATTGTTTTCTTGTGTGACACTTTTCGGTTTTCAAAAGAGCCACTTTAGTTTTTCAAATATTACTGTCCGCTAAACACACTTTTACTTCCATATTTACGGATTTGGCCGTTTG
>CAMGFM010000199.1 GCA_946055365.1 uncultured Prevotella sp.
ATGAGATACTATCGCGTGGGAATGATGGCCTTCTTCTGCACGTTCATAGAGTGGTTTGGCGACTCGGCGTTCTTTTCGGGTAAGGGTATGGGCTATCTGATGATTATAGCTCTGTGTCTTAATGCCAACGGAAACATGAGGCCAAGGATGTCAGTGTGATAAAATATGGCAAGTAAGAACAATAGTATTAGAAACAAATGATACAAAGAAATGAAGCTGTTGATGTGCTGAAGGGTATAGGCATATTGATGGTGCTGGTGGCGCACTCGTTGGGAGGGTATGTGTCGCAGTTTGCATATACATTCCACATGCCGCTGTTTTTCATAGTCACGGGACTGTTCTTGAAAGTGCCTGAGGCAGATGCTGCTTGTGCTTCGGGCAATATTTGTGTCATGGATAAGGGTTTGTGGCAGGCGGTGAGAAAGGACTTCAGAAGACTGATATATCCGGCGTTGTTCACCACTGTGGTCATCATGGCTGTGTGTGCGTTGTCGTATATAGTGGAATGTAGCTGGATGCCGAGTCCTTTGTCTTTTGTGTATGACGCTGGGGCGGATGGTGTGCTTGACATGTTACCCCCCCCACCGGGCAATTTGTGGTTCTTGTATGCTTTGTTCTTTGGCAGGCTGTCTTTTTATGTTGTAGCACGTCACAGCAGGGGTGTTGCCCTTGCGGCAGTCTGTTTGCTGTCGGGAGGTGCGGCAGTATTGTCTTCAAGGCTCTTCACGTTGCCATACAGCATGGCGGCAGGTGTGAGCGTATTGCCTTTTATATGTATAGGATATTTCATACAGCTCAATGGCGGTGTAGACAAGACCATAGGCAACTGGTGGTACAGGCTCTTGATACCGTTGTGGGTGGCATATATATTCTTGGGTCGTCTGCAGGTTGGCAGTATGGAATACAGTTGGTGTTATGTCTTTGATATACTTGCTGCTGCCGGTGGCACATATTTCTTCTACCTCGTGTCAAAGGGTATTGTCAGTTATGGCGGCTGGCTGAAGACCGTGCTTATGTTCTTCGGCACATATTCTATTATACTTGTATGTGTTCCTGGCGTGGAGACCTATTGCTTTCCCATGCAGGAGGTGATACCGCAGGGAGTGCCTTTCAGACAGTTGTTTGTGCTTGCGGGCAAGGTGGCATGGTGTGCTCTGTCCATGTATGCGTGTCTCCGAATAGGTTTCTTGAAAAAGGTGTTCGGCGTGGGCAAGGTAAATGGTAGTAGAAGATCATGGCAGAGTTACAATAATATTGAATGAAAACAATGATAATATATAGTTTTTTGCATAAAATGTCGCTCGTCCCGTCCTATCTTTGGGACATGGCGTGGGCGTGCGTATGGAAACGTTGCATGAAGCATTGCGGACGTGGGGTATATCTGCGTCCCATGTCTTCGGATATTAAGGGCTTGGCCAACCTTTCGGTGGGTGACTACACGTCAATACCCAGGGGCAGTGTCATATACTGCACAGATGCTCCCCTTACGATAGGCAGTAAAGTATTGTTTGGTCCGCGCCCTACGATTATCACGGGCGACCACCGCATAGACCTTGTAGGTAAATGTCTGGCTGACGTGACTGTAGGCGACAAGTGGGTGGACGGCAAAAATGAGTATGACAGGCCCGTGGTCATAGAAGACGACGTGTGGGTCGGGGCCAACGTCACTATACTCAAGGGCGTGACCATAGGCAGAGGCTCCGTAGTGGCGGCAGGTGCGGTGGTCACGAAGTCTTTTCCTCCGTACTCGGTTATAGGAGGCGTGCCTGCCAGATTGCTGAGAATGAGGTTTACGCCTGAAGAGATAAAAGAGCATGAAGGAAAACTATATAGTTGAATGACGGGCATGGCAAGGGTATTGGTAGTAGGCTCTGCGGAGCAAAGCGGTGGTGGTGTAAGCACAGTGATAAAACTGATGAAGCGGATGAAAGTGTGGGATAAGTATCACTGTACTTGGCTTGGGACTCAGATACAACGTAATTATCTGTGGAAACTTTGGTATGCGGTGAGGTCAAACTTCATCGCATTGTTTACTGTGTGGAGATATGACATAGTGCATCTGCATACAGTGCCAGACTTGAATTGTATGATCATACAGTTGCCGGTGTATCTTCTTGCCCTTGTCTTGCGCAAGAAAATTATAATGCATGTGCATGTAGGCAACCAGCTGCTTGACCATTGTGATGACATATTCTTTATATGGCTGTTGAAGAATTCGGACTGTATCCTGCTTCTTGCGCATAGATGGAAGAAAATATTTGACGAATCATTTGTACGAAGATACAAGGATATATGTTTTCCTCCCGTAGAGGTAATATACAATCCGTGCTTGACTGTGAGCCGTGTGGCATTTGCTGAGAAGAAAAAGATTATAGCCATGGCTGCTTATTTTTGCGACAACAAGGCTCCCGACCTGCTTATACGTGCATGGCAGAGTATTCACGAAGACTATCTTGAATGGCATGTAGTGATGATGGGTAATGGGGAAGTGGATCGTTACAGACAGCTGACAAAGGACATGGGGGTGGATGAAAGTGTCTTGTTTGCAGGATATGTGGTGGGAAAAGAGCGTGAACGCATGTTGCGTGAGGCTTCCATTTATTGCATGTGTTCATATAAAGAGGGATTTCCGATGGTTGTGCTTGAGTCATGGATGTATGGCATCAATGTGGTAACCACTCCCGTAGGCGGATTGCCCGATGTTATCGAGGACGAAAAGAACTGTCTCGTTTTCGATTTCGGTGACTGGCAAGGTCTCGCAAGACAGTTGAGAGTGCTAATAGAAGATGAAGCCAAAAGGCAAGAAATGAGCGAATACAGCAGAACCTTTGTTGAAAGTGTGTTCAGTATAGAGAAAATAGACGGACAGTATGACAGACTTTATAATACGTTGCTAAATGAAAATTGAGAGCTTTGTTTTATTGCGTGCTATAGCAATAGCAGGGATTATTGCATGTCACGTTTGCCTGCAGTTGGACATAGAGCCTATGGGAAGATGTCTGGGTTTTGTGTTTGTCCAGATATTCCTTTTCATGTCTGCCTGTTTGTTTGGCTTAAATGGGGGGGTAATGAAAACTGCGTAGACTTTATAAAAAAACGGTGGAAGAAACTTTCTGCCACTTATTATCCGTTCTTGGTTATCTCCATTGCTATTTTATTGCTGACAAACAACACTGTAACATTGAAGAATGTCCTGACACATTTTACATATACTAACTATTATCTAAAAGACTCAATATGCGGAATATCGTTTGGGCATCTTTGGTATATTTCAATGATGATGTTATGTTATGTCGGCATTGGACTGTTGAAAGGCAATGTGCCCTGGCTTCGTAAGTGTCTTCATGGTTTTGGGATAGCAGTCGTGGCAGTAGCTACAGTATTAGGGGGAATAATGTTGCAAAAGCATGGAACGAGCAGTAGAATCATCTTTCTGTTTGCATCCTATCTCATTGTGTATGAATATGCCGGTAGCATAAGGCATTACTGTATGAGTGTTAATAGAGTGAAAATGTGGTG
>CAMGFM010000200.1 GCA_946055365.1 uncultured Prevotella sp.
TGCCAGCATGTGCGGCACGCAGGGCCTTTCAGGACGAGCCTATTATCACAGAGGCTCCAGAAGGCACGCTCTACAAGGACTGGGATTGCGGCGCCAACGGCTATTATGTAGTATTTAATAATGTGTATATGGGTTTCGTGGACGGAATGGCAAACAGCATGGTCGTCAACGGTGAGGACATATACATACAAAACCCCATGGCTCTCTTCACCATGACCTCGTGGATGAAGGGAAAGGTGGATGAGGATGGCAATGTGACCGTTACCCTGCCGCAGAAAATCTATTCGCAGCCCGAGATAGACGAATGGGGCAACGCCACGGGCAAGATGCAGGACTTCTATCTGTGGCGCATGATCGTGGATGATGTGGAGGGCGTGTGCAATGTGGACGAAACCACTCAGGAAATAAAGTATAAGCTCACCGACGGAAAGCTCAGCAGGGTGGTGGAAAGCCCTCTCATAATACTTGGACTCGCCGACGAGAACGGCAACTGGACAGGATATGGCGACTATGACTATATACTCAGCGAGGTGACAGAGCCTAAGTATGCGCCTAATGACCCCTCCGACGCTTTCAGGTGTCAGGTTAACTACATCGAGGGAGAGGGACGCAAGGACAAAATCATGACTCTTGACATAGAAGACGACTATGTCTACTTCGCAAACATGAACAAGACTATGTCAGACATCTGGGCGAGAGGCACGATAGTGGGCGACAAGGTGGTGTTTGAGGACATGACCTACATGGGAGTGGACCGTGAGCTCATGGCCCACATGTATTTCTCTGCCGCCGAGTACATATATCAGCAGAGCGGCATTGACGTTGGCTTTGCCGACAGGATAGAGTTTGACTATGACGCAGCCAACAAGAAGCTCCAGAGTGACGGCATGTTCATCGTCAATCAGGGCAATTCAGACTGTTTCGCGCGTGCCAAGTTCAACCATCCCGTCATCACTCCCTACGTGGAGGCAGAGGCAGCACCGCAGATGCCCGTGATAGAGTATTACGAAGACCAGTCCGTTGACAACGGGTTCTACTATGTGCAGTTTGCAACGAGCCGCTACACCGACGACGGCAAGCTCCTCGACGACAACAACCTTTATTACACTGTCTATCTCAGCGGCAAACCCTACACATTTACCAAGAAAAAATATCCGCTTATACCCGAGGACATGGTGGACGTGCCTTATGGCTTCAGCGACGGGCTTAATATCTACGCCCCGGAGGACGATCTTGTGATACTGTATATATTAGGCTCGCGCAACAGCTCGTTTGGCATACAGAGCGTCTACAAGGATGGCGACAAGGAATATCGCTCTGACATAGCCACGCAGGCACTTGAGACAGGCCTGAGCGGCATTACGGGCGACAGCGACATCAGGCGCGTTGAATATTTTGACATCACTGGCAAGCCTGCCGTGCCTTCCGCCAAGGGCTTATACGTCAAGAGGGTGACCTATGGCGACGGTTCTTGCAAGACTTGCAAGGTGTTGAGATGACACGGGCGCACGCTTGAGGGCGGTCATGTGCCATGTCAGGAGCGCGCCGCCCCATGCTCACACACAAGTAAAATCAGAAAAAAAGATAAACTATGAAGTTACAGAACATTTCTATCCGCTCGTTGCTGCTGGCTCTCGCAATGACGGGTACGTTTGTCGCCGCCGACGCACAGTCAGGCACTGTCATCTACACCGCCAATACGGGCAGAGGCGAAATATCTATGTTTGGCACCGACAAGGAAGAGAACTATGACGTGGCCATAAAGCTCTCCGACCCGGCTCTCGTGGGCAAGAAAATATCCAAGATACGCGTGCCTATAAACGGAGTGCAGAACATCTACAACATGAGCATGTGGATCACCAAGAAACTCACGCTGCAGAGAGTGGACGGAGAGAAAGTGGTGGTGCCTGATGTCATGGAATTGGAGGTGGAAGAGTGGGGCGAGTGGGCCGAGGTGACACTGCCCGAGCCTTACACCATCACTGCCGACCCCGTGTATGTGGGCTATTCATTTGACATGGACGTGCTTGACGAGACAAACGCGCGCCCCGTGACAGTGACATCTGAGACCGGGATGACTGGATTTTTCATACATTCCACGTCCACGTTCCTCTCTTGGATAGACAAGTCCGACGTGGCGAGCCCAGCAATAGAGATTGACATCGACAGCAATGAGGCCAACTCTGTCACGGTGGAGTCTTTGCCTGAGCTTTACGGGCAGACCAACCGCAATACTACCGTGCCGCTCAACATCATCAACCACGGCTACAACGGCATCTCGTCCTTTGACTACACCTGCACGCAGGGCGACGACATCTACACGGGACATGTAGATCTCGAGACACCCATTCGCCCCATATTCAACGCCTATTACTGCTATGACCTTGAGGTGCCGCCGATAGAGGAAGAGGGCACCTACAGGTTTACGGTCAAGATTGACAAGGTGAACGGCGTAAGCAACGATTCTGGCAATGAGGTCAACACCAATATCACCTACTATGACGTGCTTGCCGTGCATCGTCCCGTCATGGAAGAGTTCACCGGCACATGGTGTCAGTATTGTCCCAAGGGCTATGTGGCCATGAAAGTCATGAACAGGCTCCATCCCGACTTCATTGGCATGGCTTATCACAACAGCGATCCGATGCAGTTCACGTCCAATTATCCCGTCAGCATAGGCGGATACCCCACTGCCGTGTTCGACCGCAAGCTCGAGTGCGACCCCTACTATGGCCTTGACCACAGCAACATGGGCGTGGAGAAAGTGTGGCAGGCTTACTGTGACATTAGGGCTGCCGCTGCCGTGGAGGTAACAGCCACACTTGACGAGAGCGCGCGCTACGTGTCGGCCAACGCCACCGTAGCTTTCTCTGCCACACCGTCAGACTATGGCTACAAGGTGGAGTTCTGTCTCGTGCAGGACGGCATGACGGGATGCACCAGCACCGTGCCTGCTCAAGACCGGTGGGCGCAGACCAACTATTTCAGGGGCGGTTCTTACCCCGAACCCGAGTTTGAGGTCTTCACGCAGGGCGGCACATACGTGCAGGGGCTCGAGTATGACGACGTGGTGGTGGCTTCTACGAGAGTCAACGGCAACAACGTGTCTCTCTATAACATCAAGGGCGGAGAGTTTGTGGACACTCAGACCACCTTTGACCTTGACAATATATACAATGTATATGGCGACCAGCTCATACAAGACAAGCGCAGGCTCTTCGTCGTGGCCATTGTCGTGGCTCCCGACGGCACTATCGTCAATGCCGACAAGGTGCGTGTCAACACCGATGCCACTGCCATAGAGTCTGTGGCAGCCGACAAGACTTATGGCACACCGTCTGCTGTTGCCATCTATGACATCAACGGACGACGTATAGAGTCTCTGCAGAAGGGCATCAACATCATAAAGATGTCAAACGGCGAGACAGTCAAGATTCTCAAATGATTTTGAGGTTGCCAACATCCAAGTTTACAATGCCGGGACAAACATGTGCTGTCCCGGCATTGTGCGTATT
>CAMGFM010000201.1 GCA_946055365.1 uncultured Prevotella sp.
AATTGTTTTATAAATTCACGGCTCTAATGGTGAAGAGAAACATAGAGAAAGTTATTTATAAGGATATAGATGGACGCTCAACGGGATTCTTTCATAATAATCAATAGAATTTTCAACAATGACAGAAGAATATAATTTGTATGTGGAGAATATAGCACGGAGGTCTTTCTTTCATTTTGCCAAGGGGCTGATGCCGAGACTCATGCAGTATCTGAGGTTTGAAAGGGCAAGACGCAAGGCGAGACGCAAAGGTGCTGTTATAGCTGATGATGCAATCTTGATACCAGAACTGGCAGCAAGAGCAAATGCAAATCTTGCGATAGGGTCTGATTCTTCTGTAGGATCATGGAAGATAGATACTCGCAACAGGGTGAAGATAGGCAGTCATGTCATCATCAGCAATGACTCCGAGATAATAACAACAAGCCATTATGTTGACTCGCCTGAGTGGGAACATAAGAACTATGGCATAGAGATAGAAGACTATGTGTGGATAGCCTCAAACGTCCTTATACTTCCGTCGTGTCGCAAAATAGGATATGGGGCGGTGATAGGAGCAGGTGCTGTAGTGGCGAAGGATGTTCCGCCTATGGCTATAATGGCAGGCAATCCTGCCGTAAAGCTAAGGGACAGACAATGCGTGCATGACAAGCTTGTGGTGCCATCTTTGTTGAGCGGGGATTTTAAAATGTATTGGAAGACATGGATGAGTAAATCCCCCTACAACACAAAAACATAGATGTGGTGTATGCCACAGACAACAATTTCATACAGCATGCGGCAATTTCTGTTTTGTCGCTGCTATTGGATCCTAAATGGAATTGCCATGTCGGTTTCTTTTCATATCCTCCTTTGGTGGTTGAACAAGACAGGAAACGTGTAAGAGACATGTGGGACAATGCGGTAATAATACATTTTACTGGGCCATGCAAGCCTTGGGCAAGGGAGTGTGTGCATCCATATAAACACATTTACCTGTCTTGCAAAAGACGCACTGTTTGGAAGGATGTGCCGCAGAAACAGCTGTCAAGCAGCTGGATGAAATGTTATTTCATAATTTGTATGAGAATGATTAAGAATATAGTGGCACGCATGGCTGCATACAGATTAGCAGCTAATTGATTTGTATATTATTGACGATAATGATTAAGACGTGAACAGAAACAAGCAGATAATCATTTCGCACCCTAATGGCAATGCCAATACAAGGGGTGCTTTGTATGGATTGCAGCGTAAGGGATTGTTGTATAAGTACATTACCTCTATCGCTGTATTCAATTATGGAACGTGGAGCAAGGTGTCACGTCTTCCAGGACTTAAGAGCCTGAGAAGGAAGCATTATGATGACACGATAGGTGACCACGTGATCTGTTTTCCTTTCAAAGAACTCGGCAGGCAGCTATGTATAAAGATGGGATTGGGCTCGCTTCTGAAACATGAGACCGGTGTGTTTTGTGTGGACAAGGAATGTGAGTACATAGACAAGAAGACTGCTGGTGTGCTGAGGCGCTTGGCGTATAATGTTGATGCCGTGTATGGCTACGAGGATGTGGCTCTGCATACTTTCAGAGAAGCTAAGAGACTGGGAAAGGTGTGCATCTACGATTTGCCTATCGGGCACTGGAGAGCCATGCGCAAGCTTCTGGATATAGAACGGAAGAAGCTGCCTGAGTGGGCTATGACTTTGGGAGGTTTCAATGACACGGATGCTAAGCTGGCGCGCAAGGATGAGGAACTTCGCTTGGCTGACAAGATATATGTGGCAAGCAGTTTCACGAAATGGTCGCTGAAGGATTACCCTTGCAGACTGGCTGAAGTTGAGGTGATACCTTACGGTTTTCCTCCCGTGAACAAGAATAGAAGATACGAGTCGTTTGATAATGGAAGAAAAATTAAGGCTCTTTATGTAGGCGGCCTGTCACAGCGTAAGGGCATAGCGTATGTCTTTGAAGCTATGAAAGGGCTGGAGGACAGAATAGACATGACTGTCGTGGGTTGTGGCAACGTGGATGGATGCGAAGCCTTGCGTGACGCTCTCCATAAAGTGAAGTACATACCTACGTTGCCTCATGAAGAGGCACTGAATCTGATGGCGGAAAATGATGTATTTATCTTCCCATCCTTATTTGAGGGGTTCGGGCTGGTCATTACAGAGTCTATGTCTCAAGGCACTCCTGTAATCACTACTGATAGAACTTGTGGACCTGACATCATGACGCATGGCAAGGATGGATGGATTGTGGAGGCAGGTACATCCGAGCCCATCAGAAATCTGTTGCTGTCATTCATTGAGAATCCTGGCATGTTGTCTCAATTTGGTCGCAACGCCATGGAGACGGCAGCAAAGCGTCCTTGGAAGAAGTATGAAGACGAGCTGGCAGAAAGCGTAATGCAATTCTTGGATAGTAATCAATAGACAATGGAGAATTTCCTAAATTTTAACAAGCTCACAGCAGGCGCACCCTATAAGACGGAGCGCAAACTGGTGTGGCTGTATCTGTGGCTGCTGATATTTGAGGGTGCATTACGAAAATGGTTTTTGCCTGGACTTGCAACGCCTCTGCTTCTTGTGCGTGACCCTATAGTGATCTGGCTTGTGGTTGTGGGGCTACAGAGAGGATGGATAAAAAGCGGATATGCCAAGACCATGATGGTTGTCTCAACGATAAGCCTGTTCTTCACGCTTACTGTGGGGCATCAGAATCTGTTTGTGGCTTTTTTTGGCTGGCGCATCTATTTTTTTCATTTCCCCATGATATTTGTCATGGCCAAGGTGCTGACGAGAGATGATGTCCTGAAGATGGCGCGGTTTGTGCTGATAGTCTCAATACCGATGACGGTGTTGGTTGTGGTGCAGTTTTACTCGCCCCAGACGGCTTGGGTCAACATGGGTGTCGGCGGTGAGGGCAGCGCAGGCTTTGGAGGAGCCATGGGTTATTTCAGACCGCCCGGCACATTCTCTTTCACTTCGGGCTATGTGGGCTTTCAGGCCATTGTGGGCTGTCTTCTACTTTATTATCTTACAGCCAACAATATGCTTGAAAAAAAAGATCGTATGCCGCTGTGGCTTCTGGTGGTGATGGCGGGATGTTTCTTGGTAACTATTCCTACAAGTATCTCGCGCACGCATTTTTTTCAGAGCATGGCGTTCATGCTGTTTTTGTTTATAGCGGCGTTGCGCAATGACAGGCTGAAGAAGCAATATCTCAAATTTGTCATAATAGGTGGTGTGGCATTGTGCGTGGTCATTGCTCTGGGGCTTGCAGACACGCAGATAGAAGCCTTTAGTTCACGCTTTGAAAGTGCAAATGAAGCGGAGGGCGGTGCAGAGGGTACGTTGGGTAAAAGATATGGAGGCTCATTCCTGCGCGGACTTTTTAATTGGGACTTGCCGCTTTTGGGATATGGCATCGGTCTTGGTACTAATGTCGGGGCCAAGGCTATGGGTGGCAGCATGTATTCCTTTGGTTTTAATGGAGAAGAGGAATGGAGTCGTGTGACGGGTG
>CAMGFM010000202.1 GCA_946055365.1 uncultured Prevotella sp.
AAAAATAATCAAACGCACGTGAATTTTCCACCCTTTTGTTTTAAAAACCTTAATTTTATGCATCGCCACTGCCTTGTCTCAAGGCCATGTCATGCACGCTGGCTATGTGGCTGAGGGCGTGTCGGCCTGACTGAAGAGCCTCATGCGCCGCACATAGTAACGCCACAGTATGGAATAGGGCCTGCGCATGGCATCCCCAGCCGTGACGCGCGATGCCTGTATGCGCCTCCTGTCCGCATCAAAAGTCTTGCGCCACGACACAAACGCCCTGCGAGCCTTGCACACTGCCACAAAGTCGCCCGTGTGACCCGACAGCAACGACTGCAAGGCCGCCACATAGTCAAGGAAAAAGCGGGCAATCATGACACGGGCAAGCTCTCCGTCAGGGAGATTCTTGTAGAGCATGGTGAGATTGTTGCGGAAATTGAGGAATGTCTTGCGAGGATTGCCCTGCGGAAGGGTGCCTCCGCCCACATGATACACGCGGCTCTGCGGCACACAGTATATCTTGCGTCCTGTCATGGAGAGCCTCCAGCAAAGGTCTATCTCCTCATTGTGGGCAAAAAAACGCTCGTCAAACCCACCGACGCGCCAGAAGTCGCCGCGCCTTATCATAAGACATGCGCCCGAGGCCCACAACACTTCCTGCACAGTGTTATATTGCCCGTGGTCACGCTCCACCGTGCCAAAAATTCTGCCACGGCAGAAAGGGTAGCCATAGCGGTCGATATAGCCGCCGCAGGCTCCGGCATACTCAAAGCACTGCCTGTCGCTTTCGGAGAGTATCTTTGGCTGACACGCGGCGCAGTCTGGGTGACTGTCCATGAACGCCACAAGCGTGTCTATCCAGCCCTCGGTCACCTCCACATCGCTGTTGAGAAGCAGATAATACTCGCTTTCCACCTGACGAAGGGCACGGTTGTAGCCCCCCGCAAAGCCATAGTTGCTGTCAAGAACTATTGTGCGCACCTCGGGAAACTCCTCGGCAAGCATTTTTAGCGACTCGTCAGCAGAGGCATTGTCGGCAACTATCACCTCTGCACTGCCCTTGCTCTTCTCCACGACGGACGGAAGAAAACCGCGCATCATCCCCACTCCATTCCAGTTATGTATGACTATCGCTACACGCATCTTTCTATAATGTGATTGTTAAATTTCTTTATATAAAAACACCAATGACAAGAGCATCATGCCGTGAAACTTCACACACGCAGTGCCTGTGTCACGCATAAACACGAACACCACGCATCGCATGTTGACCACTACATATATAATAAGGTGTAATGCGCACAATGCAATGCCTGCTATACTTATATAATAAGGTGTAACATATATACTGCAACACATGTTATATATATAATAAGGTGTGTTGCCCTTATCGCAACGCCCGCCACATTACATCCATGCGCAAGACGGGGGTGACTTATATGTCAACCTGTATCTCGGTAGCACGCCCCTACGCTCCTCCTCGGCGCAGCACATAGCCGCGTCACGACACTCTGCAATACTGTCACAGCAGTTGCACCTTGAGAGCGGAGCGGTCGCGGTTGAAATTGCCAAGCCTCACACGCACAAGACAGTTGTCGAGCTCTTCCTTAGCGTCGCTCGGGGCAAGCTCCACACGCACATAATTGGCAGTAAAGCCGTGCATGGCCCTGCCCTTAGAAGCCTTTTCAAACAGCACAACCTGCTCTGTGCCTATGTGACGCTCATAAAAGGCAACGCGTTTCTCCTCACTGAGTTCGAGCAGAAGCCTTGCGCGGCGTTTCTTTTCTGGCTCATCCACCACATAAGGTATGCGCAAGGCCGCCGTACCGGGACGCTCGCTATAAGGGAAAACGTGCAGCTGGCTCACGTCAAGCCCACGCAGCAACTCATAACAGTGGTCAAAGCACTCCTCTGTCTCGCCACGGCATCCCACCATAACGTCCACGCCTATAAAGGCATCGGGCATCAGCTGCTTGATGCGCCTTATCTTGTCGGCAAAGAGACTGCTGTCATAACGCCTGTGCATGAGTCGCAGCACCTCATCGCTGCCGCTCTGCAAGGGAATGTGAAAGTGAGGCATGAAAGCGCGGCTGCTGGCACAGTATTCTATAAGCTCGTCGCTGAGCAAGTCGGGCTCCATGCTGCTGATGCGATAACGCTGTATGCCCTCCACGCCATCGAGCGCACGCACAAGGTCAACAAACTTCTCTCCTGTGGTCTTGCCAAAATCGCCGATGTTCACTCCCGTAAGCACGATCTCCTTGCCGCCCTCGGCAGCCGCCTGTTGGGCCTGCCTCACGAGCGACGCTATTGACGGGTTGCGCGAATTGCCGCGCGCAAAGGGTATCGTGCAGTATGTGCAGTAGTAGTCACACCCGTCCTGAACCTTGAGAAAATAGCGTGTGCGGTTGCCTCGCGAACACGAAGGCGCAAATGACTTTATCTCCTTTGTCTTCACCGTGTGACAGATGTGAAGCGCGTCTGGCTCCGCGCCGTCAGCCATGCTACCCGTAGAGGCAACACGCTCCCGTGCAGACTCCTTTGCCGTCCACGCCTCGCTAAGGAAGCTCACCAGATCGGCCTTTTCGTTGGCGCCAAGCACCAGATCGACACCCTTTATGCCGCTCACATGCTCGGGCTGCAGCTGCGCATAACAGCCTGTGACCACGACAAAGGCACCGGGATGCTCACGCACCATGCGGTTGATGGCCTGTCGGCACTTGTGGTCTGCCACGTCGGTCACCGAGCAGGTGTTTATGAGACAAATGTCTGCACGCTCCCCTTTTGAAGCCTCCACAACGCCAAGCCCTGCCAGCAACTGCCCGAAGGTAGAGGTCTCGGAGAAGTTCAGCTTGCAGCCAAGCGTGTAGTAGACTGCCTTCTTGTTGTGAAAAACTGACGTATTTATCATCTTTATGCCTGTAATGTTCTATATTATATAATGTATATAAGCAACTGGCAGCGCGCGGCGCACGCAACACAAGAGGGTCTTGCCTGTTGCCATTGCCGCGGTGTAGCCTGCCTTATATATAAGGTGGTGCAAAGGTAGTAAAAATTTTGGTTACAGCTCTCTGCACACGTCATTTTGTACGCACACAACAAGCGCAAAAAACGTGCTTTTTGAGAAAAAAGAAAGCCGCATTTAAAACTTAACATTTATTTGCATCCCGTAGCACCATGATATTCAATAGCTTATAAATAAGTTACAAATAAGCACAAAAAAAATAGCTAAAAAATGAGTGTGGTATCAAAAAAATACTTACCTTTGCAGTGTTTTAATAAACAAACGATTGTTTTACAGATTTAAAAAAGCAAAGAAAATGAAGAAATTAGTTTTTATGTTCGTGGCAATGGCTGCTATCTCTTTCGCATCTTGTGGTAACAAGGCAGAGGCTCCTGCAACTGAGCAGGCCGATTCAACAACTGAGGTTGTAGACACAACTGCTGACACAACATCTGTTGACACTATTACAAATGCACAGTAAT
>CAMGFM010000203.1 GCA_946055365.1 uncultured Prevotella sp.
CATCTGTGCGCTTGCGGCCTGCATCACGTTGTTGAGGTTTGCGATGGCAGAGTCGATAGCTGCGATGTCGGCTGCCTTGTGTGCGTCCTTAAGCTGCTGGAGAGCCTGCTCGATGGCTGGTTTCTGGTCGGCGGGAATCTTGTCGCCGTTGTCCTTGAGGAAGTTCTCCGTGGTGAATATCATGGAGTCGGCCTGGTTGAGCTTGTCTATGCGCTCGCGTTCTGCCTTGTCGGCAGCCGCATTCTGCTCGGCCTCAGCCTTCATGCGCTCTATCTCCTCCTTGCTGAGGCCTGATGAAGCCTCTATGCGGATGGCCTGCTCCTTGCCAGTGGCCTTGTCCTTTGCCGACACGTTGAGTATGCCGTTTGCGTCGATGTCAAATGACACCTCTATCTGGGGAACACCGCGGCGTGCGGGTGCTATGCCCTCGAGATTGAACTGTCCGATAGACTTGTTCTGTGCTGCCATAGGACGCTCGCCCTGAAGCACGTGTATGGTTACGGCTGTCTGGTTGTCAACGGCTGTTGAGAACACCTCGCTCTTCTTGCACGGGATGGTGGTGTTGGCTTCAATGAGCTTTGTCATTACGCCGCCCATAGTCTCGATGCCGAGTGTGAGAGGAGTCACGTCAAGCAGCACGATGTCGCCTACGCCGCTCTCGTTGTTGAGTACTGCGCCCTGTATGGAAGCACCCACTGCCACCACCTCGTCGGGGTTTACGCCCTTTGAAGGCTCCTTGCCAAAGTAGTTCTTCACAAGAGTCTGCACGGCAGGTATGCGGCTTGAGCCACCTACGAGTATCACCTCGTCAATCTCTGATGTCTGGAGCTTGGCGTCACGCATGGCGTTCTGGCAAGGCACGAGACAAGCCTGGATGAGATTGTGTGCCAGCTGCTCGAACTGTGAGCGTGTGAGTGTCTTCATGAGGTGCTTTGGCACTCCGCCTTCGGCAGATATATATGGCAGGTTGATTTCTGTAGACGTGGTGCTTGACAATTCAATCTTGGCTTTCTCTGCTGCTTCCTTGAGACGCTGCATGGCCATCGGGTCTTTGGAGAGGTCTATGCCCTCGTCGGCCTTGAAGCCCTGCACGAGCCAGTCGATGATCACCTGGTCGAAGTCGTCGCCTCCGAGGTGTGTGTCGCCGTTTGTGGAGAGCACCTCAAACACGCCGCCGCCGAACTCGAGGATTGAAATATCGAATGTGCCGCCGCCGAGGTCAAACACTGCGACCTTCATGTCCTTGTTTGCCTTGTCCACGCCGTAGGCGAGTGCTGCTGCGGTAGGCTCGTTGACGATGCGGCGCACGTTGAGGCCTGCGATCTGTCCTGCCTCCTTTGTGGCCTGACGCTGTGAGTCAGAGAAGTATGCAGGCACTGTGATGACAGCGTCTGTCACCTCCTGACCGAGGTAGTCCTCGGCGGTCTTCTTCATTTTCTGAAGCACCATAGCGGAGATTTCCTGCGGAGTGTACTTGCGTCCGTCGATGTCAACGCGCGGGTAGCCACCCTCGTTTACCACGTTGAACGGCACTCTTGTCACCTCCTTGCTGCACTGCTCGTAGGTCTCGCCCATGAAACGCTTGATTGAGTAGACCGTGTTCTTGGGGTTGGTGATGGCCTGACGCTTTGCGGGGTCGCCCACCTTGCGCTCTCCGTCTTTCACGAAGCCGATGACTGACGGTGTGGTGCGCTTGCCCTCGCTGTTGGTGATAACTACAGGCTCGTTGCCCTCAAATACTGCTACACATGAATTGGTAGTTCCTAAGTCTATACCGATAATCTTTCCCATAATAGTATTTTGTTTTTTTTATTTTCTGTTTATGATGTTATGTTACATGTGCGCGGTTGCCGTCCTTGGCGTTTGTGCCTGTCACCTGCCACGTGTGTCGTGTGGTTGTGCGGACGTTTCCGTGTACGTCTAATTAAATACAAAAGGCGTGCCAAAACGGTGTCATGTATATACAGGCAAGGCGTGGACTGACAATAATCCACGCCTTTGTTGTGCCATATTGGCATTTTGGGGCTTTTGTTGTGCCATTTTGTACGTTTCACGCAGCGTCTTGTCTGTCTTGCCGTGCCTTTTTCCTGCGTTTCGCCGCATCATGCTCTATGTGCTGTTGTCTGTGTGTGGGGTGGGGAAGTGTTTTTGCCATGAAAAAATTTTGCGTGACGTATGCTGCAATGGCGATTTATCCCAAATCGGTCATTAGGACGTTATGATGATAACGACTTCTAATTTTTTTACAGATGTTTTTCTGTCTTGAGGGTGCAATGGGGTTGCATTGTAATCGAAAAACGGGAAGACAGAAGTCCAAAAGAAAGTTTGTTTGCGCATAACGTCCTAATGACCGTTTTGGGTTTATACAGGCAAAAAGGGACGCTTCCCGTCTGCCAGATGTCTCTTTGGCAGACGAAAAGCGTCCCTTTATAATTCAATAGTGCCTCTTTGGCAGGTGAGAAGTGCCTTTTTGATACATCAAAAGTGCCTCTTTCATACAGCGATGATGCCTCTTTGACACAGCGACGATGTCACGTTGATACGCCAGAACTGCCACGCCTGCGATTCCCCGTCAAGGTTGCGGTGTGCCGATAGTGACATCCTTAGATCATTTCTTGTGTCTGTTGGCCCTTTGTTCTCTGTATTTGGCTTTCTGTCGTGCCGAGCCGCTGCCGTGTGCGCCGGTGATATATTTCTTTTTCTTGGCCTTTGTCTTCACCTTGCCGTCATCATCCTTGCGTGTGCCGCCGCCGCGTCCCCACACTATGCCTCCTGCGATGATTGCGTCTATGTCGTCTCCTTTGCTCATGTCTTATGGTCTATATTAATATATGTAATAATGTGTAGGCAACGTCCTCGCAGAAGACGTGATGTCCTGTGAAAAAGGGCCTTGCGGCCGCATGTGTTTACCGCCGCGCCCGTGACAGTTCATGTCATGCCGGTGTCAATGGTGGAAGAGTCTCACTCCCGTGAACGCCATCGTGATGCCATACTTGTCGCAGGTGTCTATCACGTTGTCGTCACGCACTGAGCCGCCTGCCTGCGCGATATATTCCACGCCGCTCTTGTGCGCCCTCTCTATGTTGTCGCCGAATGGGAAGAAAGCGTCAGAGCCAAGAGCCACGCCCTTGTTGAGGGCTATCCATTCTTTCTTCTCTTCGCGTGTGAGCGGTTCGGGCTTTTCCTTGAAGAACATCTGCCATGTGCCGTCGGCGAGTACGTCGTCGCAGTCGTCAGAGATGTACACGTCGATGGTGTTGTCGCGGTCGGCGCGTCTGATGCCGTCCACAAACGGGAGGTTCATGACCTTCGGATGCTGGCGCAGCCACCATATATCGGCCTTGTTGCCTGCCAGGCGTGTGCAGTGTATGCGGCTCTGCTGTCCTGCGCCAATGCCGATGGCCTGTCCGTCCTTTACGTAGCACACAGAGTTTGACTGTGTGTACTTGAGGGTGATGAGCGCGATGAT
>CAMGFM010000204.1 GCA_946055365.1 uncultured Prevotella sp.
CTTGTTCACCAAGGATTTTGAACGCACGGCAATACACCCAGCCATAAAGGGCATGGACAAGGTGGCAGAAGACGACAGCCATGTCTTGTTGCGCTGTGGGTCGGGAGAGATACGGGACGATGTGGTGGCGCATTGCGTTGACAACGGATGGCATGGCGCGGAAAACCTCTCGCTAATACCGGGTGAGGTGGGAGCGTCTGCCGTGCAGAATATCGGCGCATACGGCGTGGAGGCAAAAGACCTTATATATAAGGTGGAGGCTGTGGACATTGCGTCTGGCCAGACGGTGGCGTTTGCCAATGCCGACTGCCGTTATGCCTATCGTCAGAGCCGCTTCAAGCAGGAGTGGCGTGGACGCTATATCATCACCCATGTCACTTATCGTCTTGCCAAGACGTTTGTACCGTCGCTCGGATATGGCAACATACGGCAGACACTTGCGTCCATGGGCATAGTCATGCCCACTGCCGCACAGCTCCGTAGTGCCATTATCGGCATAAGAGAGGCGAAGCTGCCCGACACAAAGGTGCTTGGCAATGCTGGCAGTTTCTTCATGAATCCCATGGTGGGGCGTGATGTGGCAGAGCGTCTGCTGTCAAAATATCCAGACATGCCGCATTATGAGGCAGACGAGAGCCGCATTAAGATACCCGCAGGATGGCTCATAGAGCAATGCGGATGGAAAGGCGCGTCCATGGGGCGTGCCGGGGTGTATGAGCGGCAGGCTCTGGTGCTTGTCAACCGCGGCGGAGCCACGGGCGAGGAGATAGTTGCCCTTTACGAGAGGATAATGCATGACGTGAAAGAAAGGTTTGGGGTGGAGATACACCCCGAGGTCAACGTGATATGACACACACAAACGCATGACTAAAGCATTATGAAGGTCACGATATTAGGCACAGGCACATCCGCGGGAGTGCCTGTGATAGGCTGCCATTGCGAGGTGTGCGCGAGCGACGACCCTCGTGACAGACGCATGAGGTGTGCCGCACTTGTGGAGACATCGTCCGCAAGGTTGCTCATAGACTGTGGGCCTGACATCCGACAGCAGCTCATGCCGCTGGAGTTCCGTCCCATAGACGCTGTTCTGCTCACTCATGTCCACTACGACCATGTTGGCGGCATTGACGACCTGCGCCCCTTTGCCGTCTTTGGGGCCACACACATCTATTGTGACGCTAAGACGGCACGGCAGATACGCGCCGTCATGCCTTATTGCTTTGGCGACAGGCTATATCCCAATGTGCCGATTATAAAGCTCCATGTCATTGAGCCGGGCAAGCCCTTTTGTGTGGGCGGTGTGGAGATAATGCCCGTGGAAGTGATGCACGGGGCCATGCCCATACTCGCTTTCAGGATAGGCGGCTTTGCCTATGTCACCGACATGAAGAGCATCGCGCCTGACCAGTTGCCGCGTCTCAAGGGTGTTGACACGCTCGTGGTCAATGCGCTGCGCTTTGACCGTCCTCACCACTCGCATCAACTTGTGGACGATGCCGTGGCTTTTGGGCGTGAGATTGGCGCAAGGCGTGTGCTTATAACCCATGTGTGCCACCACATAGGGCGGCACGAGGAGGCACAGTCGCGCCTGACCGAGGGAGTGGAGCTGGCCTATGACGGTCAGACGATAGATGTGGTGTAGCGTTGTGTGCCGTTTTATGCGCCATGACATGCCTGACAAGAGGTTGTTGATGCGGCACGGTGTTGCCGCAACGATGTGTGTTCGCATAAGAGAAAGGGTGGGAGAGTGGGTAAAGGCGTTTCCTCGCAAATTGTAAAGCCCTTTGCATTAATGGATAATTGCCGTTTCAGAACTACCGACGAGTCGTGTCGAGGCTTTCAAATGGTCTCCACGGTACTTTTATAGAGTCGTGTTGTGACATTCAAATAGCTTCCACAGTACTTTTGGAGAGTCATCTTGTGACTTTCAAATATCCTCCACAGGACTTTTGGAGAGCCGTGTTACGATTTTCAAATAGCCGCTTTTACATGCTAAAACGCCATTTTCTTTATTCTAAAACGCCACTTTGCCCATGTCAAAGTGCCACTTTGTGATAAAGGCTAATAGCTGTGGTCCCATGTCAGGCGAGACAGGCACAGGGTCAAGGCATAATAAACAATGTGTAACGGGGAATTTGACAAATTAAAATGACGTATAATGAACAATGGATAATGGGCTGCGTCTTGGCGGCTGCGACGTTGTCGTGTTTGTGAGGACAGACTGTCGCGTCGGGCTGCTGCCAAATGTTGCCGATTATACATTATTCACTATAAGAAGAAATAGACATATACCGTGACTACCTTCTTCTTTTTTTGAAGAAGAAGCCGCCGTTCTGGTATTTTCTGTAGAGTTTCCATCCCAGCATGACACCGTCAAACAATCCAGTGCCGAGGCTTAGCATCTTTGTAAATCTCTGTGCCTTGGTCTGGGATGCGTTGTCTTCCTTGTGGAAAAGCTCGTTCCATAGTTCCGCGATATGTTCCTCGTCCTTGGCTATCTTCCCTTTCACCTCATCCTTGTATTTTCTGATGTCGGCGAGTGAGAGAAACTGTCGTGCGGCAGGCTCATTGTCATGTTGCGTCGCGGGTGTCGTGTTATTTGCAGTCATAGTGGAGAGTCCACACAGAGTCGTGTGGCATTTCTTATGTTTGTCTTCGTTTGAATGTTTCAGCTGCTCGCCATGCCCGTTGTCGCCCGTGCGTTTTCTTATATGTTGCAGGCAGGGCATGACATGGCGTTGTTCTCGTCATGGGGTGTCACTCCTGCATGAGCATACTTGCGAGAAACCTCACGAGAGGACGTTCTATCCATTTCTTTCTGAACATAATGCACAGCATCAATATCACAAAGTAAGCTCCTGCCACGCAGGCAAATGCCCATGCCTCGCCCATGTGTGGCGCAAGAGCGTAGGCTGCCGAGAATGAAAGGTAGATGAGTGCGACAAACAACAATAGCGAAAGCACCGCCACCATGATTAGCCCGGTAAGCAGACGCACGATTTTGTCTATTACATCGAGCTTCGCATATTTTGTTTGAAGCCCGATGTAATGTCTTATCACCTCAACGAGTTGGGCTATAGTGTCAATGTTCTTGTCTGTAGAAAACATCTAAAACGCCTTTGTGAGTGATAAATGGTGTGTCATGCCAGTTCGTCGGCAGCTTCCTTGATGTCGTCGACGAGGTCGTCCACTTCCTTGCGGCTCAGCTTGAGGTTGTGCCTCTTGCAGAAGTCGCTCACAGTGTCAGAAATTTTGTTGCGTGTGTCGCTGCCCTTTTCCGGAGCAAGAAGAATGCCTAATGCGGTTCCGGCGATTGCGCCGCCGAGAAATGCGCTAATGTACCCTAATGCTTTAATAATGCTAATGTTTTTTTTGGTTCGTAACTTTTTTATGCTTGTTTTTCTGTCAGCAAATATAACAAATCTATTTCTATCTACAATGCCTTGGCGGTGTATTTTTTGTTA
>CAMGFM010000205.1 GCA_946055365.1 uncultured Prevotella sp.
GTAGAAATTATATATAGAAAAATGTAATCTGACTTGTTCAACACAGTAGTGAATACATATTGCAAAGATATACTCTATTTTGCAAATTTCCAAATCTTTTAGCCAAAAAGTTATGCCGCTTACAGTTTTTTTTGTCCAATGGCTTTTTAGGCACAATTTCACATTATAGCATAGCTTTGTCACATGTGCGCCTATATGCAAATCACGGCTCACAGCAGTGATAAGCTATAAGTCCCGAGACGGGTGTACACTCCACAACGCCCACTCTCCACCCCTGCCTCTCCGCCGCCTTGCGGAGCTGTGCCTCATAGGCTGTGGCCATGCCGCCTATGGCATGAAACACCTTGTCGCTGACGCTGTAGGCATGCAGGTTGTTGAGAATAAAACATTCAAAGTTGGCTATCACCATCTGCTCCAGCTCGCCTATATACAGTCTGTCGGCAATAAACCGAGACGTGGATGCAAGAAACCTGTTGGGCATTGGTCTGCGGTAGACACGCTCTATTATGTCGTTGAGCGAGGTGTGGCATGTCTCAAAAAACTCCTCCCTAAGCCCCTTTGGCAGGCATCCCTTGAGCAAGGCGTTGAGAAAGCGGCGGCCAAGCACAGAGCCGCTGCCCTCGTCGCCAAGTATGTAGCCAAGCGCAGGGGTATTGGCCACTATCCTGCTGCCATCATAGAGACAGGAATTTGACCCCGTGCCGAGTATGCACGCCACTCCCGCCTGCCTGCCGCACAACGCCCTTGCCGCAGCAAGCAGGTCGCTGTCAACGGTGACGCATGTGGCTTCAGCGAAACAGCCCGACAGCAGCGTCTCCATCACGTGTTTTCTCTCGGGCGTGCATCCTGCGCCATAATAGTGTACGGCAGTGACGGCAGACGACATGATGCCCTGGGCCTGCATTTCAGGCAAGAGCTGACACATGAGGGTGTCGCTGATGTCGTCCGCCTGCTGTATCACGGGATTGAGTCCGTCAGTACGGACAGTAATGACAGACGACGGAGAAACGGCGAAGCACCAGTCTGTCTTGGTGCTTCCGCCATCTACTATAAGTATCATATATATGCAACTGTAAGATAAGTGTGGTTACGCACGCCTGCCTGCCTCATTGTCTCAGGTAGATGAAATATATGGCGGCAAGCACGGCAGCACACACGAGTGCCACCAGCGTCTTTATCATACAACTGGTCACCTTCTTCAGTATGAGAAACCCCAGCACCGCAGCAAGTATGACCAACACATAATACAAAAATTCTGAACTCATAATACGTTATTACACTTATACATTATTTCATGTTAAACCTCAGCACTCCGCCAGCCATGATGTCTGTGTGTGTGATGGCTGTAGATTTCAGCGGCTTGCCATTGAGGGTGACGCTGTCCACGAGATAGGCCCCCGGCCTGTGTCCTGCGGTTTCAATAACAAAGTCCCTGCCGCCGTCAAGATGTATCACGGCGCGCTCAAACAGCGGCGTGCCTGTCTCATACTCGCAGCTGACGGGGTTCATGGGATAGAATCCCAATGCGCTGAACACATACCACGCCGATGTCTGCCCACAGTCCTCGTTGCCGCACAGGCCCGCGGGAGAGTCGTTGTAGAGCTGTGTGAGTATCTGATAGACATACTGCTGTGTCTTGTGCGGCTGTCCTATCTTGTTATATATGTAAGCCGCATGATGGCTCGGCTCGTTGCCATGTGCATACTGCCCTATCATGCCCGTAGAGAACAGCGGCAAGTCGGCATTGGCGGCAGGGGTGTAAGTAAAGAAGCTGTCGAGCTTTGCGGCGAAACGCTCCTTGCCCACAAGTTTCTCCAGCCCCTTGATGTCGTGCTGCACCGACCACATGTAATGCCATCCGTTGCTCTCACATATATGTGCCGTATAGTCATCGGGCGAGTAGTTCTCCTGAAAACGTCCCTTGCTGTCTCTCGGCTGCATGAACGTCGAGCCCTTGCAATAGACGTTACGATAGTTAAGCGCGCGCCTTTCAAACACCTTGGCGATGTCCTTCTTGCCAAGATGCCTTGCAAGTGCCGCTATGCAGGCATCATCATAGGCATACTCAAGAGTGCGCGATAGCGACCAGTCCTCATTGCCGAGCGTAGGCTCCTTCACGTCAAACGGCACATAGCCGAGCTTCTTGTAAAGGCCTATGCCACGATAGCCGTCAAGGTTGGCAGTCTTGACACATTCCTCAAGTGCCTCCTCGGCATCAATGCCAGGCACACCCTTCAGCACGGCCTCAGCTATGACAGACGCGGCATGATAGCCTATCATCATGTCCGTTTCCGATGCCCACATGTTCCACACTGGCAGCCTGCCGTTTTCTTTGCTGAACGCCACAAGAGACCTTACCATATCACTGGCACGCTGCGGCAGCAGTATGTCATAGAGCGGATGTGCCGCACGGTAGGTGTCCCAGAGAGAGCAAGTCTCATAGTTGTTCCATCCGTTGGCATAATGTATCTTGCGGTCTGCACCAAGATATGCGCCGTCCACGTCGTTGAAGAGTGTGGGACAGAGCATGGTGTGGTAGAGAGCTGTGTAAAAGGTTGTCTGCTGCGCAGGCGTGCCTCCCGTTATCTCTATCCTGCCGAGGCAGGAGTTCCATGAGGCCTCAGTGGCCTTGCGATATTTGTCAAAGTCGTTGTGGCTTGCCTCTGCGGCGAGGTTCTTTGCCGCACCCTGAGGACCGGTAGGCGACAACGCCGTGGCTACAACGATCTGCGAGGGTCCGCTGCTGTCAAACACGAAGCGTGCCACCATGGCCTTTGCGCCGTCCTTGAGTTCCGTGGTGTCATATTCAACAGACTTTACAGGCTGCGAAAACCTTGTGCGAAACCACACCTTCTGTCCGCGCGCCCATCCATCAGAAAACCTGTAGCCTTCCACCGTATAGCTGTCAACCATCTTTATGCGCGAGTCAACGGTAGCGTCCCAGTTCATGGCCTTTGCAAGGTTGAGTATCACCATTCTCTGCTTGCCGTCCGTCGGGAAAGTATATCTCTGTATGCCGCAATGCGGTGTGGCAGTAAGCTCCACATTGATGTCATAGTCGGCGAGACGCACGCTGTAATATCCCGCATGAGCCCTTTCCTCATCATGAGAAAACTTGGAGTGTATGCCGAGCGGCTCCGGAGCCTCCTTTACGGGCAGGGTAACGGGCATGAAAGAGATGTCATAGAGGTCGCCGGCACCGGTGCCCGACAGATGGGTGTGGCTAAATCCCGCTATGGTGCTGTCTGGATAGAAATATCCTGCAATGCGATCCCATCCCGGGATGCCATTGTCGGGGCTGCACTGCACCATGCCAAACAGAGCCTGTGCGCCCGGATAGGTATTGCCTGTATAATCCGTGCCTATCAGGGGGTTGACCTTTGACACATAGTCTCCGGCAACGGCCACAAATGACGAGGAGCAAGCCACGAGGGCGGCAACTATCAATG
>CAMGFM010000206.1 GCA_946055365.1 uncultured Prevotella sp.
GTCAGCACGTCCACCATTCTCACGTTCATTTTGTTGATGCGCGACTCTTCTTTCACGTATATGTCGTCGGGCGACTCGGTTATAATCTCGTTGCCCTTGTAGCCGAGCAGGGCATAGCCTTTGCTTTTGGCATATTCGTAGAGCAGGGGTATCACGTCGCTTGGCAGATATTGCGAATATAGCACCTCGTTGGTCTTGCAGTCGATTATTTGTCCGCCGTTATAGGCCAGTATATATCCGCCTTTGCTGTCAAGTGCGAGAGACTTTGCCACTGGCACTATGCCATAGACGGGTCTTCCCGATGCCAGTACCAGCCGTGCGCCTTGCTCCATGGCGTTGTCCAATGCCTCCTTTGTGGCGGCGGTCACCTCCTTCTGGTTGTTGGTGAGTGTGCCGTCGAGGTCGAGGGCTATGACTCTGTATTGCAGTCTGCCGTGTTTTTTGTCTGTGATTGCCATGTCTTGCTGTATATGATGTGATTGTATATATATATTAAATAGGTGTATGGCGAGAGTCGTGTGTGGCGGCGATGTCGTGTGTTGCCATCGGCACGTTGTCATGTTGCCGCTTCTTGCCATGTCTCATGGCACTCTATGTTTGCAAAAGAGCCACATTTCATTTGCCAAAGTGCCGCTTTTTGTCCGCGGAAGTGCCGCTTTTCATAGCCAAAGTGCCGCTTTGTGATGAGTGGGCAGATGCTTGCCTTGCGTGTGGCGGCGTTGTTGTCCAGGGGAGGATGTGTGTGTGTCCTGCAAACATGCCATTTTGAGTCCTAAAAGCCAAAAAATCCCAAGCGCGGTGTTGTATGTCCGTACTTGGGATTCTGTCTTTTTCGTTTATACCCTTGTCTTTCGGCAGACCGTGAAGTCTGTCAACAGGCTTTATCTTAGGTTTTCCGTTTCTTGTTTGGAATAAGTCGGGAAATTTTTTAAGCCTCGGGCTGGGTCTCTTCTGCAGCGTTGGCCTCTGCTTCAGCCTTTGCTGCTGCCTCGGCAGCCTTCTTCTCAGCTACCTTCTTGGCAATAGCCTCGTTGATTTTCTTCTCTGCCTCAAGTTCCTTTGCGGCTGCCTCTGCCTTAGCCTTGATTTCGCTCTCGCGGATGTTGTCAAGACCCTTCTGCTTGTCAGCCTTCCATGCGTCGAACTTCTTCTGTGCTGTAGCCTCGTCGAATGCTCCCTTCTTCACGCCTACACGGAGGTGCTTCATGAGATACACGCCCTCGCCCTTGAGGATGTTGTGTGTAGTGGTAGTGGGCTGTGCGCCGTTCTCTACCCAGTAGAGAGCGCGGTCAAAGTCCAGGTCTACAGTTGCAGGGTTAGTGTTCGGGTTGTAAGTACCGATTTTCTCAGTGAAACGTCCGTCACGCGGAGCTCTTGAGTCAGCGATAACGATGCGGTAGAAAGCGTAGTGCTTGCGGCCGCCACGCTGGAGTCTGATTTTTGTTGCCATTGTATGTTTTAAAATTTATGGATTAAACGTTGCTACTATCTCGTAATAGCGGCTGCAAAGTTACTCATTTTCTTGCTAACACTCTTCTCTGCCATTGTTTTTTCGCCCTGCTCTTAACCAATATTAACCATTATGTCGCTTTTCAAAGTGTCTTTTCTTTGTGTTTATGCCTCTTTCTTGCCGTGGCTGTGCCTTTCGTGCAGGGCTTATGCGTCTTTTGCGGTGAGTATGTGTCTTTTTGCCGTGAGCATGACATTCTTTTTGCCGTGAGTTTTGGTCATGCTGTCGGTCTTCAAGGGTCGGTTTGCGCATTGTGTCAGGCGTGTCATGTGCCTGCAATGCTCTTGTAGGCCTCCACGGTGTCATGTGTCATTCTCTTGCAGGTGAAGTTTGACAGGGCATACTGGCGTGCGTCCTTGGCCATAGCCTTCAGTTCCTGTCTGTGGTGATAGGCCCACGTCAGGGCATCGGCTATTGCTTGTGGCTCATGGCTGCTTATGGGTCTTACGCATGTGGCCATGTCGGCATAGCCGCTGGTCTTGGTGCGCATGACAGGCACGTTGAGCATCATCGCCTCTATGCAGTTCAGGGCGAAACCCTCTATTGTGCTTGGGCTTATGAGCAGGTCTGCTGCACCCGTCACGTCCCTTGCGCTCTGCCATCCGCAGAAGTGGAAGTGTCGTGTCAGGTCATGCGTCTTGATATAGCTGTCAAGAGTGTGGTAGTAGTGGCCCGTCTGTTCTCCCGAGCACAGCACCACGATCTTTTGTCTCACCTCAGCGGGCAGCAGCTGCATGGCCTTTGCTACAGACAGATGGTTCTTGACATCACAGATGCGTCCGTGCATGGCAACGACAAAGGTGTCGCTCTCCAGGTTGTAGGCTGCCGCAAGTCTCTGCCTTTCCTCTGCCGACAGCGGGGTGAGCTGCGCTTCGTCCACTCCGTTTGTCACCACTCTTGCGTTGGCTATGCCGAGCTTGTCTCTCATAAACTCGGCCACTTCCTGTGACACTGCTATCGGGCAGTTGCCGCACCATGTCGTCAGTCTGTGCATAAGGTCATGCGGTATGGGGGCAGAGTGCAGCGTATAAGCCACGGGTATGTGCCACAGGGTGTTGTATATGCGCATGATGAGTGATGGCTTTCTGTGATGGCAATGCACCACTACTATGCCTTTTGCCACTATCAGCCGGTGCAGCGTGCCGAGCGTCGTGCGCAGTTGCCATGGTGTCAGTGTGTCTGTGGCAATCTGGACGTAGTGACCGTCATCTTTGCCCACGTCCAGGTCGTTGCACGATGATGCTATCCACACTTCGTGTCCTTGTTTTGTCAGCTCGTTATAGAGTTGCTTTACGTGTAGGCCTACTCCAGTCTTCAGTATGACCTTTGGCATTAGCAGTATTCTCATGTCGTGTGTCTGTGTGAGTGTGTCTGTGTGAGTGTTCTATTGTGTGTCGCTGCCATTGTCGCCTCGGCATGGAGGCTCTTCCATGAGGGCGTATATCTGTTGCATCATTGGCGCGTTCTGATATTCATAGTTGCTGCATCTCTCTGAGAGCGACGTGTAGGCATTGTCTTTGTTTGCAATGAGTCTGTGCAGCACTGCGTGCATGTCTTGCAGGGGCGTGACGATGCCCTTGTTGTCGTCGATAAGCTCTGAGGCCGACGGATAGTCTGTAGATACTACAGGCACGTGCAGCACCTTTGCCTCGTTGACCACGTATGGACATGATTCAGACTGCGATGTAGACACAAGCAAGTTGGCTTTGGCGATGTAGGGGTAGGGGTTGTTCTTGCTGCCAAGCATTATCACATTGTCATTGAGTCCGTATCTGTCTGTCAGGGTTGCTGTCTTGTCCATCAGAGCTTCGTTGCCGTCACCTATTATATACCATTTGAAGTCTCTGCAGCCCGTGTCGGTTATCTTGCGTGCTATCTCGGGTATTTTCTCAAACTGTTTCACCCAGTTAAACCGTCCCACGGACACGATGACGAA
>CAMGFM010000207.1 GCA_946055365.1 uncultured Prevotella sp.
TGCCATAGACCACCGCGGGGAGCATCAGTATGAACGGCACAGCAAGCACAGCCGAGTAGAAGATGTATTTAGCGCGCAGCAGGGTTAGTATGTTTTCGTGATGCACCATGAGAAAGCTGATGTGGTTGCCTTCATAGCCCATGACATTCACCAGAAGCGTGGCCCCGAAGAAGCCAAAGATGTAGATGCACCAGAAACTTGTCATGCCGTCGCTGTCGTAGATGGATGTGCCTGATATGATGGCCACCATGACAGCCATGTAGGCAAGACCCCCGATTATAGTCTTGCGAGGATTGCGGTTGCGCATCAGCATTTTTATCTCAAGCTGTATGTACTGCCCTATTTCGCCGAAGCGGTCGAGAAAGGAGATGTGGCGTGCCGTCACCTTGCTGTTGCTGTTGGGTGAGTCGCGTAGCAGCTCATACAGCACCGCATTTGTCTGCACCTTACGGTTGACTGCCACTATGGCGGCAAATAAGCCTATGGCCATGAGCAGAGGCAGCGGGTTGCTCTCTGTCATCATGCCTCCGGGCAGAGCCCAGATGTCAAACAGCATGTCAAGACCCTTGTCTATGTCGCCGCCGATGCCACATGCTGCCAGCGGTGACAGCAACGCCGCATAGGCGGCAACGGGCAGTGCCCACCACAGCAGGCTTTTGGTCGTGAGGGTGCGCACTATGAGATACCATTGGCTGTTGACCAGTATCATGATGTGGCAGTATATCACAACTATCAGTGCCGCAGTAATGCCATACCTGAACACCACGGACATGATGCAGAACGGTATAATCATGGCGTGCCACACAAGGTTGCCGGGACTCAGCACCGATGACACGATGAACGTGTCGATGCATCTCTTGCGCGGCAAGGGCAGCAGCACATAGGGCTTGACATTTTGTGCAGGTGTCTGTTGCATCAGAAAACGGAAGGAAAAGTCAACTGCAAGTATCAAGGGCAGTGCTGCACATAGGAACTCTGGCGCGGTTATGGTGCGCATGGAGTTAGCGGCCAGCGACATGCCTATGGCAATGGCTGCAAGATAGGTCATGATAATCACTATCATGAATACATACATGCACTTTGCTACGGTGCTGGCCGTGGAGCTGATCATGCGGTTTTCGGCAAGTGCGCGCTGTTTGAGCAGCATGTATATGGTAGAAAGCGTGCGCGCCGTGCTGAAGGTGGTGTCGTTCATCTCAGATCAATTATTTCGGCAGAGGGAAAATCCTTTGCATTAAACTTGAAGATGCCGTCGGAGAGGTTTTTGGCCGAGAAGCCGCTGATGGTGATGCTATACCATTTGCCCCCATGCTTCATCCTTATGGCAGAAGGCACATAGGTGGACTTGCTGACTGTGACATAAAGTTCCTGTATGCTCTGTCGGCTGTTTGTGGCGGTGAGATGCACCTCATAACTGGCTCCCTTGGTGACTGATGACAGAGAGTAGCCGCTCTTATACATGGTGATGAATGTGTATGGGTTCATCATCTGCTGCTGTGCCTGCGTGGGTGTCGTGACATTCACCTCGTCGTTGCCCTTCATGTATGTCCATTGTGTCTTGCCGTCATACCACACTGTGGCCTCAGGTGTCTGCGCGTGAAACTTGTTGCCCTTGATGAATATCTTGCCGCTTGTCTTGCCTCCTGTGGGGTGGGTCATCACAAAGTTTGCGCTTGCCCCGCCTTTGGCAGCTATTACCTTTGCTGTCTTGTCAAGTATGGCCTTTGCCTGACTATGGTTGTCAGCGGCGTGTGTATTTACTGCGGCTGTTACCATGATTATCATGGTAAATATCAATGTCAATAGTCTTTTCATTGTCCTATGTGGTTTAATTGTTTTTCGTATGGGTTGTTTGTATGCCGTTATGTATGCTTGCACGGTATGCCCCGTGTGTCATTTGTCAGTTTTTTTGCAGTCTTGCCATGATTTCCGCCAACTGCGACTCGTCAGCCAAAAGCACTTCTCGCGGCTTGCTGCCGTGTGCGGCACCCACAATGCCGGCCTTTTCGAGTTGGTCCATGAGTCGTCCTGCCCTGTTATAGCCTATGGAGTAGCGGCGTTGTATCATGCTCGTGCTGCCCTGCTGGCTTAGGATTACCGAGCGTGCCGCCTCCTCAAAGAGCGGGTCGAGGTTTCCTATATCGCCAGAGCCAGATGACGTGTCGGCATCGTCGCTTGCAGGCTCTGGCAGCTCCATCGGGCATACCGGGCCGGGCTGTGTGGAGACAAACTCGTTGATCTTGCCGATTTCGGTAGTGGATATAAACGCACACTGCACGCGTGTCGGCTCATTGCCGTTGAGGTATAGCATGTCGCCCATGCCTATCAGCTGGTTGGCACCTGGGCGATCGAGTATGATGCGTGAGTCCATCATGCTGCTCACCTTGAATGCGATGCGTCCAGGGAAGTTTGCCTTGATGTTGCCAGTGATGATGGATGTCGTGGGACGCTGTGTGGCGATAATCATGTGTATGCCCACGGCTCGTGCAAGCTGCGCTATGCGCGCGATGGGCATCTCCACCTCCTTGCCGGCGGTCATGATAAGGTCGCCGAACTCATCTATGATGACCACGATGTAAGGCATGAACTCGTGACCGAGTTCTGGATTGAGCCGTCTGTTGAGGAATTTCTCGTTATATTCCTTTATGTTGCGCGCTCCTGCCATCTTGAGCAGGTCATATCTGTGGTCCATGAGTGTGCATAGGCTCTTCAGCGTGCGCACCACCTTGGTCACGTCGGTGATGATAGGCTCGTCGTCGCTGTCTACCTGCGCCATGAAATGGTTGGCTATGCGCTCGTAGACGCTAAATTCCACTTTCTTGGGGTCTATAAGCACCAGTTTGAGTTCATTGGGATGCTTCTTGTAGAGCAGTGATGTGAGTATGACATTGAGTCCTACAGATTTGCCCTGTCCTGTTGCGCCAGCTACGAGCAGGTGTGGTATCTTTGTCAGGTCTGCCATGAACACCTCGTTTGTGATAGTCTTGCCGAGAGCTATTGGCAGGTCATATTTGGTCTCCTGAAATTTCTTTGAGCTGAGTATGCTCTCCATCGACACGTTGTGGCGTTTCTTGTTTGGCACCTCTATACCTATTGTTCCCTTTCCGGGAATAGGGGCTATAATTCTCACGCCGAGGGCAGAGAGACGCAGTGCGATGTCGTCTTCGAGGTTGCGTATCTTTGTTATCCTTATGCCCTCAGCGGGAGTTATCTCATAGAGTGTGATGGTAGGGCCAACGGTGGCCTTTATCTCCTTTATTTCTATGCCAAAACTCTTCAACACTCTTATTATCTCCTCGTTGTGGGTCTTGATTTCGTCCATGTCGACGTAGGGTTTGCCATCGTTGTCGTCACGGTTCATGAGCGAGAGAGACGGATATTT
>CAMGFM010000208.1 GCA_946055365.1 uncultured Prevotella sp.
CGTACACTCAAGAGAAGAACACATGATAAGGCAGTAGCTCCTACATTGGCAGTATGCCCCAACTGCGGCGCATATTATGTGTACCACACAGTGTGTCCTACATGTGGTTACTACCGTGGCAAGGTTGCTATTGTTAAGGAAGTTGCAGAGTAATCGATGGGAAAGATCAATGCAGTAATCACCGGCGTTGGCGGCTATGTGCCTGACTATATCCTCAACAACGAGGAACTGTCGCGCATGGTAGACACCAGCGACGAGTGGATTATGGCTCGTGTGGGCATAAAGGAGCGTCACATCCTGACCGAGGAGGGCCTTGGCACAAGCTATATGGCACGCAAGGCCGCCAAGCAGCTTATCAAGAAGACGGGAGTGGACCCCAACACGATAGATGCCCTTATCGTCACCACGACAACCCCCGACTACAAGTTCCCGTCGACAGCTTCAATCGTTCTCGGCAAGCTCGGTCTCAAGAACGCCTTTGCATTTGATCTTGAGGCGGCCTGTTGCGGATTCCTTTATTCGCTCGACATGGCAGCCTCGATGATACAGAGCGGTCGATACAAGAAGATTATAGTCATAGGTGCCGACAAGATGTCGTCGCTCATTGACTATCAGGACCGTGCCACCTGCGTGCTGTTTGGCGACGGTGCAGGCGCCGTGCTTGTAGAGGCTACCGAGGAGGAGAATATAGGCGTGCAGAACTCGTTTTTCCGCACGGACGGTCTGGGACTCCCGTTCCTTCACATGAAGGCGGGCGGCTCAGTATGTCCCACATCCCACTTCACCGTGTCTCACAGGCTGCACTACCTCTATCAGGAGGGCCGCACGGTGTTCCGCTACGCCGTTACCGACATGAGCAACGACGTGCTTGAGGTGATGAAGCGCAACGGTCTTGAGGAGGCAGACGTTAATTGGGTGATACCGCATGAGGCAAACCTCCGCATCATAGAGGCCGTGACCAAGCGTGTGGGCATTCCCATGGAAAAGGTGGTCGTAAACATCGAGCGTTATGGCAACACCAGTGCCGCCACCATACCTCTTGCCATGTGGGATCACGAGAAAAACCTCAAGAAAGGTGACAATATCATCTTCACCGCATTCGGCGCAGGTTTCGTACACGGCGCGTCATTCTACAAGTGGGGCTATGACGGCTCATCTGTAGCGATGTAAGAAGGGTTGAATGATATACAATTAGGAATATGAAAAGGAGAAAGCACATCTGGTTTGTCTCAATGGGGCAAGACTGATGTGCTTTCTTTCGTGTCGTGCCTATGGCATTGTCCCCGTGGCGCAAGGCCTTTGGCGTGGCTCGGGCGGCGCGTCAGGACGGAGGTGTTGCCAGTGAAATGGTTAAAATAAATAGAAAAACGGATGCCGTGAGCGTCAGTATTGGCAAAAAGCAGTAACTTTGCATCCACATAGTACTATTTTATATTTCACAGGACGTATTAAATACGGCATTGACATCAATGTCGGCATGTGCGATGCAGCGTGCCGGCACAAGGTTTCTGATGATGCGCTGATGCACCGTCCGAAATGTCACCCCTTTTATAAAACAAACAAGATATGCACAAAGCAGGATTTGTAAACATTGTGGGCAATCCGAATGTGGGAAAGTCGACGCTGATGAACCAGCTTGTCGGCGAGCGCATCAGCATTGCCACCTTCAAGGCGCAGACCACGCGCCACCGCATCATGGGCATAGTCAACACGGAGGATGCCCAGATAGTTTTCTCCGACACGCCTGGAGTTTTAAAACCCAATTACAAGTTGCAGGAGTCCATGCTCGCCTTTTCCGAGTCGGCGTTGCAGGATGCCGACGTGTTGCTCTACGTGACAGATGTCGTGGAGAGCCCTGAGAAGAACATGGAGTTTCTCGACAAGGTAAGGCGCATGTCCATTCCCGTGCTGCTGCTCATCAACAAGATTGACCAGAGCGACCAGAAAACCCTCGGCGATGTGGTGGAGAAGTGGCACGGCATACTGCCCAATGCAGAGATACTGCCCATTTCCGCGCTCAACCGTTTTGGCACGGACTTGCTCATGAGGCGCATCAAGGAGCTGCTGCCCGACTCTCCGCCCTATTTCGACAAGGATCAGCTCACCGACAAGCCTGCCCGTTTCTTCGTGTCAGAGATAATACGAGAGAAGATACTGCTCTATTATGACAAGGAAATACCCTATTCCGTGGAGGTGAGGGTAGACTCGTTCAAGGAAGATGACCGACACATAGACATTCATGCCGTCATCTATGTGGAGCGCGACTCTCAGAAAGGCATAATCATAGGCCATCAGGGCGTGGCGTTGAAGAAGATGTCCACAGAGGCGCGCAAGTCTCTCGAGAGATTCTTTGGCAAGAGCGTCTATCTACAGACTTTTGTCAAGGTAGACAAGGACTGGCGTAGCAGCAAGAAGGAGCTTGACTCCTTTGGCTACAATCCTGTGTAGTGTCAAGTATCAAGCCTGCCGGCGTGCCGCCTCTGCCTGCGCAGGGCCATGCGGCCATGCACGGGCAGATAGGGGCAGTATCCTTTCGCATGGCAGGCAATATCCTTTTCACCATACATTTATTATATGGCAATCATGTTGTGCGTGGACGGTGTGCAACGACACTCCCCCGCGGCGCGACACACACAATAACATGGGCATAAGCCTTGACGGCATGGCTTGCAGCGATGCTCTGCGGCGACAGAGCGGCAGGCGAGAGAAATGCCCCATACTGTAACAAAATAAAAAAGAAGACGTGGCAAATTTAGTAGCAATAGTGGGACGCCCCAATGTGGGCAAGTCCACTCTTTTCAACCGACTGACAAAGACGCGTCAGGCCATCGTGAGCGACACCGCAGGCACTACGCGCGACCGTCAGTATGGCAAGTGTGAATGGAACGGCAGGGAGTTTTCGGTGGTAGACACCGGCGGCTGGGTGGTCAATTCTGACGACATCTTCGAGGATGCCATCCGCAAGCAGGTCACGGTGGCCACTGAGGAGGCCGACCTTGTGCTGTTCCTCGTTGACGTGCAGACCGGGCTCACCGACTTAGACGCAGACGTGGCGCAGATATTGCGCCGCACAAAGCTGCCCGTGATACTTGTGGCCAACAAGACCGACAACAACGAGCAGATATACGACGCTGCCGAGTTCTATTCGCTGGGTCTTGGCGACCCACAGTGCATATCCTCCGCCACTGGCAGCGGCACGGGCGACCTGCTCGACCTCGTGCTGTCGAGGCTGAAGCCCGACGTTGCCGACGACGCGGAGGACGGCATACCCCGTTTTGCTGTTGTGGGTCGTCCCAATGTGGGCAAAAGCTCCATCATCAATGCCTTCATAGGCGAGGAGCGAAACATTGTGACGGAAATAGCGGGA
>CAMGFM010000209.1 GCA_946055365.1 uncultured Prevotella sp.
CTCCTCCTTGTTATGCTCGTTGAATATTGTCTCTGGTGTCATGTCAAAGTCAAACTTGAATATTCTGCATCCGTATGCCTCCACATCCACGTCCAAAGTCTTGCTCTCGCGGAAGTCTGCCCTCACGCTCACATTAGACAACAGATCACGGGCGAGCGTCTCCACCAACGGTATATCCAAGTGTGAGAACGCATGGTCGGGTATGTTTATCCTGCAAGTCACCGCCTCGTCAGAGAAGTTGGCCACCACGAGCAGCATCTCGTTGCCAGCCTTGCGCAGGAAGGCATACTGCCGCCGTGAGAGAGCCTCGTTCACATACATGAGGTCAAAGAACTTGCCCTCACTCACCGCACGCTCGCTGACAGCAATGTTGAGTATTGCGCTGTAACGCCTCGCAAGACTTTTTTCTTCCGAACTCAGCGTCTTGCTGACAAAGGCTCTGTGGAGCGAAGGCACCGTCCAGTAGTCAAAAATGGTGGTTCGGCCGTCACGTCCGCTGAATCCCTCCTCGTCCATGCCCCTCTCGCCATATTCCTGCCCGGCATATACCATAAAGGGATTGGAAAGCATGAGCGCGTTTGTGGCCAAGGCGGGATAGGCTCTGAAGCCGTCGCCCGCAAAATAGTCGCTTGCGATGCGCTGCTCGTCATGATTCTCGAGGAAATAGAGCATGTGGTCTTTGATAGAGTCAACCCACTGCCACGCTCTTGTGATGTCAGAGGCGGGACGTCTGTCGCAAATCACGTCACGCATGGTGTCATACATGCCAACCTTGTCATAGAGGTAGTCAAAGCCCGCATCCACAAAGCGTCCGTACTCCATGGGGTTATAGACCTCAGCTATGAAGAGCAGCCCGGGGTGCCTTTCCTTGACTAAAGCTATCGCCCAGTGCCAGAAAGCGGGCGGCACCATCTCCGCCATGTCACATCTGAAGCCGTCAATGCCCATGCCTGCCCAGTAGAGCAGTATGTCGGCCATCTTATGCCACGTGTCGGGCACGGGAGAGAAATGCTCTGTGCGCTGCCCATAGGAATAGTCCACGCCATAGTTGAGCTTCACCGTCTCATACCAGTCGTTTTTGCCTGGCGAAGCGTCAAAATGGTCGTTGCCCGTTGACTTTGCAGGCTTTTCCATATACGGCACATCTTCTCCAGCGTAAAGATCTATGTCTGGAGCGAACACCTGTCCCGGGCAGTAGTAGAAGTTGTTGTCGGCATCAAAGAACTTGCCAGTGTCGTCACCACTTCCGAGGTCTTCCACGCCCACTGGCTTTGCGACAGAGTGATACTGTCTTGCCACATGGTTGGGCACAAAGTCTATGATTGCCCTCAACCCGGCCTTGTGTGTGCGCTCCACGAGAGCCTTGAACTCATCGAGCCTTTTCTCTACGTTGTCTGCGAGATCAGGGTCTACGTCATAATAGTCGGTGATGGCATACGGCGAGCCTGCCTTGCCCTTCACCACAGCCGGGTGCTGTCTCGGCACCCCGTAACTGGAGTAGTCTGTGGTCGTGGCATGCCTTATCACGCCCGTATACCACACATGGGTCATGCCCATCTGCCTTATATGCGACAACACCCTGGAGTCAAAGAACCCCATCTTGCCGCATCCGTTCTCGTCACGTCTGCCGTCTTTTCGGCAGACATTGCCGCGATTGCCGAAAAGACGTGTGAATATCTGGTATATTATTATTTTTCCTTTGTCCATGACCTTATCAGAGGATGCCGTGTGCACTGACTGTTTTGTCGATACGTCCAATCATTCCCTGCAAGACCTTGCCCGGACCACACTCAGTGAAGTCGTCAGCTCCGTCCTTAATCATGTTCTGCACGCTTGAGTTCCATCTCACGCTGCTTGTGAGCTGCGCTATGAGATTAGCCTTGATCTCCTCGGGGTCGGTGTGCGGCATTCCGTCCACATTCTGGTAAACGGGACATACGGGTGCAGAGAATGTCGTCTCTGCGATGGCCTTCTCCAGCTGTTCCTTGGCAGGCTGCATGAGCGGCGAGTGGAATGCGCCGCCCACCTTGAGCGGTAACGCCCTCTTTGCGCCAGCCGCCTTGAGTTTTTCGCACGCTGTCTGTATGGCATCTGTGTTTCCGCTGATCACAAGCTGACCCGGACAGTTGTAGTTGGCGGCCACCACCACACTCGTGTCGGTGCTTGACTCCTTGCATATCTCCTCTATCTTCTCATCAGGCAGGCCTATCACGGCAGCCATTGTGCCCGGATTGGCCTCGCAAGCCTGCTGCATGGCCATGGCGCGCGCATAGACCAGCCTCAAGCCGTCCTCAAAGCTCACCGCACCGGCGGCAGCCAGTGCCGAAAGCTCGCCGAGAGAATGTCCTGCCACCATGTCGGGCTTAAATTCCTCGCCGAGACACAACGCTGAGATTACGCTGTGGAGGAACACTGCAGGCTGTGTCACCTTGGTCTGCGTCAACTGCTCGTCAGTGCCGTTAAACATGATGTCAGTAATGCTGAATCCGAGTATATCGTTTGCCTTGTCAAAAAGTTCCCTTGCCTTCTCGTTATTATCATAGAGGTCCTTGCCCATGCCTACGAACTGCGCTCCCTGTCCAGGAAATACAAATGCTTTCATAAACTAATCGTTGTCTTTTTCTGTTATTAAAGTTATATTCTCCATGCCGTTACATCCGCTCGCCCTACTGTTTGCGCCAACGCCTGTATCGTCATGTACTATTATGTGCCGATGCACACAAAACCGTTGCAAAGATACGTCAAATCAGCCACAATACAAAAAAAACCTTTGGTTTTCATTATTCTTTTTATAGGTTTATTCAAAATATGGCACGTCACACGCCACTCTTTATGGCTTTTGATTGTATTGTCTCATGTAATTTTGTTATCTTTGCAGCGTAAAATCTTACATTCATCCACATGAGAATTTATCACTTAGTTTTATCGCTCACGCTCCTGCTGTCACTACACATACACAATGCCAGCGCACAGGCCAAATGGAACCAGACCTATCAGGACTATATCGACCGCTATAGCGAGATGGCCATCGAGCAGATGCTGCGCCACAACATACCTGCCAGCATAACCCTCGCGCAGGGACTCATAGAGAGTGCCGCAGGACGCAGTGCCCTCACACGCCGCAGCAACAATCATTTCGGCATAAAGTGCCACAGCTCATGGCGCGGCAAGCGCACCTATCACGACGATGACGCTGCGGGCGAGTGTTTTCGCGTTTATGACAACGTAAGAGACAGCTATGAGGACCACAGCCTCTTTCTGGTAAAGCAACCGCGCTACTCGCGCCTGTTCTCGCTAAGCCGCACCGACTACAAGGGCTGGGCACGCGGACTCAAGAGCTGCGGCTATGCCACC
>CAMGFM010000210.1 GCA_946055365.1 uncultured Prevotella sp.
CTGTCCTGCGGGCTGATGGGCGAGCCGTTCTCGTCGAGTATTATCTCTTCCTCCACGGCGATGCTGTCGTTGAGCGTGGAGTCGTTCTTTTCTGCTGGAATCCACGAAGAACAGTAATACATCGACTGTGTGATGTCGGGATCTTTGGGCTTGCCAAACTTGGCGTGGTACTGTGCGAATGTGGGGTCGTTCAGCACAGCCTCGAGGAAGTAGCCGCAGATGGGGAGTGCCGTGCGCGAGCCTTGTCCCAATGCCCCTGTGCGGAAGTGTATGCAGCGATATTCGCCGCCTACCCACGCACCCACCACAAGCCGCGGGCTTACACCCATGAACCAAGCGTCTGAATGGTTGTTTGAGGTGCCTGTCTTGCCGCCCCAGTCGGTGTCCTGATGTCTGCCTACATAGGCGTTGAGGCTCATAGATGTGCCTCCCGGCTCTCTGAGTCCGCCCATGAGAAGCTGCTGCATGAGGAATGCCGTCTTGTAGGGTATCACCTGCTCCTCGTTCACGGGGTTCTTGTAGACCTCTACGCCCTTGCTGTTGACGATGCGTGTGACTAACACTCGTCTCACATACTTGCCGTCGTTGGCCACGGTGCTGTATGCGTTGGCCATTTCGAGCAGATTGACATCAGAAGAGCCGAGAGCCAGTGATGGAGTCTCGTCAAGACGGCTCTCTACGCCCATTCTATGGGCTGTCTCTGCTATGCGCGGTATGCCCATCTCTTGCCCGAGCCTCACCGCCACGGAGTTGATGCTGCGTGCAAAGGCGGCTTTCAGAGGTATGGAGTCGCCTGTGAAATAGCCGTTGGCGTTTGATGGTGTCCATCTCACCTCTTTGCCTTGCGCCGCGTCATACGTCATCATCGAAATCATCTCATCGCGCCGCTTGTCGCACGGAGTGAGGCCTTGGTTCATGGCTTCGGTATAGACAAAGAGCTTGAATGTGGAGCCGGGCTGTCGCATTGCTGTGACCTTGTCATACTTCCATGTCTTGAAATCTATGTCACCCACCCATGCCTTTACCGCACCCGTGTTAGGCTCCATAGCCACAAAAGAGCAGTGCATGAAGTGTACCATGTAGCGTATGGAGTCCATTGTCGACATCTCCATCTCAATGCTGCCTTTCTCATAGTCAAACACCTTGACCTTGTGAGGGCGGTTGAGGTAGTAGTCGATGGAGTCGGGAGAGTCGGGAAATCTCTCCTTGAGCTTGCGATAGACGGGCAGCTTCTGTGCAATGCCTTCGATGAAGCCAGGTATCACCTGATGGCGTTCATCCTGCCATGGATCTTGCTTGCCCCAATGGTTGTTGAAGTTTTTCTGCACCTGCTTCATCTGCCTGATGGCAGCCTCCTCGGCATACTTTTGCATGCGTGAGTCTATTGTGGTGTATATCTTCAGTCCCGAAGAATAGAGGTCATAGCCGTTTTCACGGCACCACTGCTTCAGTTCGTTTGACACCGCCTCTCTGAAATAGAGAGCCTGGCCGTCATAGTTGGACTCTACGCTGTAGTTGAGCTGTATCGGCAATGCCGAAAGCGAGTCACACTCGGCCTTTGTAAGGTTGCCGTGTCTCATGAGGTTGCTCAATACCACGTTGCGCCTGCGCAGTGAGTTCTCGGGATTGGCTATCGGGTTGTAGTAAGTGGTCGCCTTGAGCATGCCCACAAGCACTGCCGCCTGTTCAGTGGTGAGATTTTTGGGCGTGGTGTTGAAATAGGTCTTGGCGGCGGTCTTTATGCCGAAGGCGTTAGAGCCGAAATCCACGGTGTTGGCATACATCGTGAGTATCTCGCGCTTGTCGTGGGTAAGCTCCAGCTTGGTGGCGATAATCCATTCCTTTGACTTCATGATGAGCATCTTGATGCCCGGGATGGAGCCGAGGAGTCCTGTGGAGTAGTCAGTCCTGACGCGGAACATGTTTTTGGCCAGCTGCTGGGTGATGGTAGACGCTCCGCGGGCATCGTTGCTCATGACGGCATCCTTCAATGCCCCCAGCAGGCCGGGGTAGTCTATGCCGTGGTGATAGTAGAAACGCTCGTCCTCGGTGTCAATGAGAGCCTGGAAGAACGCAGGGTTCACATCCTCATATTTCACGGGCGTGCGGTTTTCGCTGAAAAACTTGCCTATCAGCACTCCGTCATCGCTGTAAATCTCCGAAGCCTCGTTTGTCTCGGGGTTCATGATGACGCTGAAGCCCGGCGACTTGCCGAAGAGCCATAGAAAGTTGATGTCTACTGCCCCGAGATAGACTATAAACGCCAGTATTAGTGACACTAGGCCAACGAGCGTTTTCACATACCATGCCCTGCCGCGGTACAGTCTGGCATACCATGCGCACAGAGAGCGTGTCTTCTTGAGGCACGTGACGATAAATCGGTATAGTTTTTTCATCTTCAAATGGTTTTTGTTGTTTTTAAAGATCGAGTTATATATATGTGGCGGGTGTCTCGGGCGGCTGTTACCGCCATGTGGCATGATATGTCAACGCAAGACTCCGGCCTTTATTTTATCCTTTGAGCTGTAAGTCTATGTATTTTATGATTTCTTCAACATTATCGGGGTCAAACCACTGTATGCTTTTGTCACGCTTGAACCATGTGAGCTGTTTGCGGCAATACTTGCGCGTGTCGCTCTGTATTCTTTTTATGCACTCTTCCATGGTGGTCAGTCCGTCGAGATAGTCAAACATCTCCTTGTAGCCTACGGTGTTGAGCGCATTGTTGTGACGCTTGTCATAGACGGCGAGTGCTTCCTGCTCCAGTCCCTGACTTATCATCTGCGTCACTCTTGCGTTGATGCGGTCGTAGAGAGTGGCGCGGTCGCGGTTGAGCCCTACCTTTATTATCCTGTATGGTCTCTGCTTTGTCTCCTGCTTGCGCAGTGACGTGTATGTCTGCCCCGTTTGGTGGCATATCTCAAGAGCATGCACCACGCGTCTTGGGTTGTTGCGGTCTACGACGGCCCAGTGTTCGGGGTCGAGAGTCCTTAGTTCTTCCACGAGTGCGGGCAGTCCCTCATGGTCAAGTCTTTGTTTCATCCATTGCCTTACGTCGTCTGTGATGGTGGGTATGTCGTCAATGCCGTTGCACACGGCATCAATATACATCATTGAGCCTCCTGACATCAGTGCGGTGTCTGTTGATGCGAATATCTGGCGGCATAGCAGTTCGTTGACATCGGTCTCAAAGTTGGATGCAGAGTAGTAGTCATCCACGCTGTGGCTTGCCACGAAGTGATGGCGTATCCTTTTGCGTTGTTCGAGCGTTGGTGCTGCCGTGCCGATGGGCAGTTCTGCGAATATCTGTCGTGAGTCGGCGTTGATAATGTCTGTGCCGAGGTGTTCTGCCA
>CAMGFM010000211.1 GCA_946055365.1 uncultured Prevotella sp.
ACTAAATAATTGATAAATATTACTACCTTTGCAATGATAAAAGACCTTAGAACATATTAAAAATGCATATCCACTAAAAAACGACTGCATACAAATGATTTCCAAAAACAAGATAAAGGGCATAAAACTTCTGGAACAGAAAAAACACCGTGACTCTACTGGCACTTTCGTGGCAGAAGGGCCAAAGGTGGTGGCAGACATTTTCTCGCGACATGCCGACAGGCTCACCACGCTGGTGGCCACACGCGAGTGGATAGAGACCGCGGGCAGGGAGATTGTGGCAAAGACACACGCCGAACTGTGGGAGGTGTCGCCCGAAGAACTCAACAGGACAAGCCTGCTGTGTCACCCGCAGCACGTGCTGGCCGTATTCGAGAAGATGGATAAGGAGCTTGACATGGACAGCCTGCGCGACAGGCTGTCGCTGATGCTCGACGGAGTGCAGGACCCGGGCAACCTCGGCACCATAATACGCATAGCCGACTGGTTTGGAATAGAACATATAATATGCAGCAATGACACTGCCGATGTCTATAACCCAAAGGTGATACAGGCAACGATGGGCAGCATAGCAAGGGTAAGCGTGCATTACTGCGACCTGCATGGGCTGATGGATGTCATGCCTGAGGGGTTTCCTGTGTATGGCACCCTGCTCGAGGGTGACAATATATATAATGTGTCACTTGAAAACCGCGGGTTCATCGTCATGGGTAATGAGGGAAAGGGACTATCCCCTGCCATGCGCTCACGCGTGACCAAGGCTCTACGCATACCAAACTTCCCGCCAGGGCGCGAGACGGCCGACAGCCTTAACGTGGCAGTGGCCACCGCCGTGGTGTGTTCAGAATTTCGCAGACAACAAAACATCATTCTACCATGATTAAAGACTTATACAAAAACCGTAGCTACACTGGATGTATGAGGGCGGCTTTCATATATCTGTGTGACAACTTCACCCTCATCGTCAAAAAATGCTGGGTGTGGATAGCCGCATGCTCTCTCACAGCGTGCCTCACGGCCTATCCGTGGGCCACAACGATATGCTCAGGCAACGAGTTTAGCACTGCGCCCCTCCTCATCGCAGCTGGCATCGGAGCCGCCGCCCTGTTTGTCACCTCTGCCGCGCTCACGGCACAAACGACAGGCATACTGAGCGGCAGAGGCTTCAAGTCTTGCCTGTTCAGAGTGCTGAAGACCAACGCCCTGACATGGCTCACGACAGCCATTGCCATTATCATCACCGCCATAGCCTCTTCTTTCACGGCATGGATGCTCATGAACAAAGACATGGACATCACCTCTTGCGCCTTGGGCATGGCACTGACCGCCACTGTATTGTCATCGCTGTTTGCCGCCCTGCACGTGCCGCTGATCTACTCCTGCGGGAAGTATGTGCTGGAAGAGGACACAAAATTTGTAGAGACCATGGGCAAGGGCTACGCAAGGGGACTCAGATACTTCGGACAGCTCTTTGCAATGTCGTTTGTGATAGGCCTTATCAACATCGTTGAGGCAATGTTCATGGGCATGCCGCTGCTGATACTTTCAGTGACGGGCTTCATGGACTATAATGGCAGGATTATAGGCGACGAGTCTGGCCTGCCTGCCGGATGGCCATTACAGGCGTTGCTCGCAGCCACCATCACCGGCGTGCTGCTGTCGTTCATGTATATATGGACTGTTCTCTGCAACTGCTATGCCTACGGACACATAGAGCAGGACCTCTGCAACAATCGTAAAATGCAGGAGGCGAACAAGGAGTTATGAAGAAAGTCATCATCGCAATAGGCTGCAACCATGACCATCTGACGCAGATGCAACATGCCAAGCGTCTCCTCTCCTCGACTTTTGAGGGCATAAATACAAGCGAGATGCTGTGGACAGAGCCTATAGGCAGGCTCTTTGCAGGGAAAAAATTCACCAACATGCTCGTGTCTTGCCACACCCACATGACTCTCGGTGAACTATGCGCACTGCTAAAGGACCTTGAGCGACAATGTGGCAACACAAACGCCTTGCGACAACAAGGCATTGTGATGATGGACATGGACGTGCTGCTCTATGACACCGCAGTGTGCCACCCCGACGACTGGCAAAGAGACTATGTGAGGAGACTGATGCCTGAACTGGAGTGACACCTTCTTTGCAGGAGACTGTATAAAGACTTCTGATGAGAGGCTCTGAAGAACAGACAAAGACCTGCACGAACATACAAAAGCGCAACTGCAAACAGCTGTCAACAGCTGCAAACTGCGCAGAAAAAACCAAATACTATTCACGAGAAAACCATAATACATTCACTTAATGGTCAAGTAAAGCGCAAGACATTCAAGAACAGCGCAAGAAAATATATTCGTCATCATGTATTGATGGTGATAACCAACGATAACGGGGCGTGTCGGTTGCGACATGCCCCGTTGTCGTTGATAAAAAGTGGCACTTGGCTGTCATAAAGTGCCATTTGGAGGCATCAAAAGAGGCTCTTTGCAACTAAAAAAGTGCAATGTTGAACTTTGCAAAAGGATTTAGTGACCTGCATGAAGTCACTGCTATCATAACTAACATCAAGCCCACATCGGTCATTGGCTTTGTGATGACTTTAGCCTGTCACTATAAACCAAAGAAGCTGTGTCAAGGACTTCCTGACACAGCTTCTCACATTTTAGTCTATGGCAACGACACAAACTTACCGTTGAGCCACTGCAATTTCATTAATCACTGACAAGGCTATAGCTCGCCGCTTTGACCTTGTCAAGCCTGCATGTCTGCCAGGCTTGGGTGCTTTTTATTTCTCAAAATAACGCTTGTAGAGACCCACGAAGCCTGCACCGTGACGAGCCTCGTCCTTAGCCATCTCGTGTACGGTGTCGTGCGTAGCGTCCATACCGGCTGCCTTGGCGTTCTTAGCGATGCGGAACTTGTCCTCACATGCGCCGCGCTCTGCGGCAATGCGTGCCTCAAGATTGGCTTTTGTGCTGCTGAGAACATCACCGAGAAGTTCAGCAAACTTGCTTGCGTGTTCTGCCTCCTCAAAAGCATAACGCTTGAAAGCCTCTGCCACTTCAGGATAGCCCTCACGGTCGGCCTGACGGCTCATGGCAAGATACATGCCCACCTCGCAGCACTCGCCATTGAAGTGTGTCTCAAGATCCTTAATCATTTCCTCGCTTGCATCTTCCTTGCGTGCAGCTCCAAGTGTGTGAACAGTGGCAAACGCAGGAGCGTCACCGCTCTCTTCCAGCTCCTTGAACTTAGATGCAGGAACCTTACACAACGGACAACGCTCTGGAGCCTCTGTTCCCTCATGAACGTAACCACAAACGGTGCAGATGAATT
>CAMGFM010000212.1 GCA_946055365.1 uncultured Prevotella sp.
GAGAAAAGTCAGACTTATACACATTAATATATATATTATAATCATAAAACAACAATACAATGAGAAAAAAACTACATGAAGTGTCAAGAAGACTGTTTCTCATGCTTGTCGCCGTGTGTGTGGGTATGGCCGCATACGCTGCGGACGATGAGCCGATAGCGGTGTTCAAGACAAATTCTTATGTACAGAACGGGCCGGAAAACATTGTGTCCATACTCTTTGGCTCTCTTGAGGAGGGCAAGTCGGTGCAGGTGGACTGCGGCAGCGGCCTTCAGGAGCTTGCACTTGAACAAGCCACCGTTGACGAGGCAGGTGAATGGTCTGGCTCTGTCATCAGCTGCAACGTCAGTGCGGAGGGAGTGATAAAAGTGTATGGCAATGCGGAGGACATATACGTGCTTAACGCCAGCGGATGCTACATCACGCAGGCCGACATCAGCCGTCTCACCGAGCTTGGCGTGCTTGACCTCAGCCACAACGAGCTTGAGAGCCTTGACCTCAGCCGTCAGGGAGAGATATATGCACTTTATCTCAACGACAACTCGTTTAACAAGACTCCACTTTACATTGGAGGCGACAAAGACAACCTCACGATACTCGACATCGGGCAGGTGGGCAGCCTTGACCAGCGTTTCAGTCTGTCGGACTATCCCTATATCATGTCGTTTGACGCATGGAACTGCCGCACGCTCAAGGCTCTTGACACGTCGCGCAACCCTTATCTCAAGCGTCTGTCCATAGACTCATGCCCCGTGACGGCACTTGACCTCAGCAAGAACAAGGCTTTGCAGGTGCTTAACATCAGCGAGACGGGCATCACCGACCTCGACCTCAGCAACAACACGCAGCTCACCCAGCTCTATTGCGACCGACAGTCAACCAGTCTTGGCTGGGTGAAGAAGCTCAAGAGCCTTGATGTCAGCGGTCTGGACAATCTCATGTATCTCTTTGCCAGTGGCAACGAGCTGACTTCCATCGACGTGAGCAAGAACATCAATCTCACCGATCTCTATCTCAGCAACAACAGGCTTACGTCCATCGACGTGAGCAACAACGACATACTGCTCAATCTCGTGGTGCGCAACAACTGCATGGACTTTGCCACGCTGCCGCTGCCAAAGACCACGTGGCTCAACTATGACTACATACAGAGCAACATGCCTGTGGCAAAGAGCTTTAAGGTGGGCGCGGAACTCGATCTCAGCGCGCGTGTCTTGAGAGACGACTGGTACACGGGCTGCGCGCTTTTCATGACAAGCGACAAAGACCCCAACATGCTGGAGCGTCTCGGCAATGAATATTTCACTTACAAGGACGGCAAGGTGACTTTCCTGAAAGAGACTCCCGACAGCGTGTATCTCGCCTTTGAGTGTGACGCGTTCCCTGCCATCTCCATAGACGGGCTGCCCCTGCGCACGGAGAAGTTCATGGTTAAGTCGGCGGAAAACTATGGCAAGCCCGACCTCGCCTTTACGCTCACCATGGACGGCAACGCCGACCTCGCGCTCAGGGTGGGCATGCACGGCGCGTCCATAAAGACTCCCAAGACGTTCTTTGCCGATTATGGCGACGGCGTGTTGGTGAAATACATAGCCGTGTCGTCAGAGCTGCCCAAGGCTATCAACATGAGCAGGGCAGGCGTTGAGGGCGTGGTAAAGGTGTATGTGCCAGAAAACGAGAAGGTGTCGTCGCTCGCCATTGACGGCATAGCCCTTGCCGAGGTGGACCTCACGCCGTTGCATGAGATGATCGAGCTAAGAATTACCGATGCCGGGCTTGCCAACATTGACCTTGGATGGAACCGTATGCTCTCCAGGCTCACGCTCAACGGCAATAACTTTGGCACGCTCAGCATACGCGGCGCCAATGATGCCTTCCAGAAGACGCTGCTCACGAACATTGACCTCTCGGGCAACGCCCTCACCGACGTAAAGCTCAACGACAACTACACCATACATCATCTCAATCTCAGCAACAATGCGCTCACGGAACTGTCGTTCAAGGATGCCGACATGATGGAGACCATTGACCTGTCGCACAACAGGCTCGAGAGCCTCGACTTCAACTACTGCACGCAGCTCACGTCGCTCAACGTCTCTGACAACTGCCTGACATCGCTGACCGTGCCTGCCGAGGCTCCGCTGCAAAGCATGGATGTACACAACAACAACTTCACCTTTGCGTCACTCCCCATGAGGGATGACGTTGCAAACTTTGTGTATGCACCGCAGAACACCGTGGGTATAGCAAAGGTGGGACCCGGCGCAGACCTACGCAAGTATCTCTTTGAGGACAACACCACTTATGTGTGGCATGACGCAGGCACCTCTGCCACACTCTCCGAGGGCGTGGACTATATGGTGAGCGACGGCTACACGCGATTCCTTGACCCCGTCATAGGACAGCATTTGTATTGCGAGATGAGCAATAGTGCCTTTCCGCAGCTCGTATACACCACGTCGGCAATACAGGCGGCAGAGATGCCCACACACGTGCTTGCCACTTTTGACACTCCCGCAGCCTGCAAGGGCGCGCTCAGAATGAGGGCTTATGACGAAAGCACCATAGTGTGCATAGACTGGAAGGGCACCGGACTCGAGTTTGAGCAGTATATCGTGGGCCCGCAGCTTGAGGTCTTTAGCGTGGAGAGCCATGAGGGAGCGACGGCAAGGGTGCTTGCCTACTCTGACAACCCCGGTGTGTATGTCTTCAGCTGCGACAGCATAGCGATGTCGTCGTTTGACGCTTCTGCCTTTGAGGGGCTTTACAACCTCACGGTGAAGAATGCCGGGCTTGAGAGCATCACTCTGCCTGAAGACAAGAACTCGCTTGTGGAGCTTAACCTCGACAACAATGACTTCAGCACGATAGATGTCTCGGCATATCCCAAAATCATCTATCTGATGCTCAACAACAACAGGTTCACGAGCTTTGACGCCTCGCCCTACAAGAGCTTGCAGCTGCTGGGACTGGGCGCAAACAAGCTCACGTCTGTGACACTTGACAATCCTGAGCTGTGGAGCCTTGACCTCGGCAACAACCGTCTGGAGAGCGTAGACCTCTCCAAAGTGCCGTCTCTCTATCAGTTTGCCTGCTCAAACAACCGCCTCTCAAGCATAGACCTGAGTGCTGTGCCTGGGCTGCGCGCCTTGCTCATCGACCGCAACCGCTTCCGCATCAGCACGCTGCCAGTGCTGAATGACATGGCCCTCTATACCTACTCCGATCAGGCACCCGTGCAGGTGGAGTGTGTAGGCGGCAGGGTGGATCTCTCCTCTGAGGCTCTTGTAGGCACAAC
>CAMGFM010000213.1 GCA_946055365.1 uncultured Prevotella sp.
CGCCCGTTTTTTTTTGCCGTGTGTCATATATTTTCCTGACATAAGGGAGTATATGACACACGGCTTTTTTGCGCCCTGCACACGACAGCACGGCATGGCACGGTCAAAGGCAAGGCCATAGAAAAAAGCAAAGTGACTCTCTTGCCACGACAAAGAGGCGTTTGCCCCACTAAAAAGTGCCACTTCATAACACCCAAGAGGCTCTTTAGCCACGACAAAGTGCCACTTTCTGATGACGGGACACAAAACAAAAGGCCCACAGAGTGCATGATACGCTCCGTGGGCTTCGTTGTCAAAAAAATTAAGATATGATTGTCAGAAATTAGCCTTTGCAATAAGCACCGCTTAGAAGCTCGCCATAAACCTGAAACGCACACCGTTCTTGTGTATGCCCGGCCCGTTATAGTTCATGCGGCGCACATAGTCCACGGCAAAGAACTTGAAGATGTTGTGTACACCCACCACCACCTCCCAGTAGGGAGTGTTCTTGTCCATGATATTGGCGGCTTCAGGAAACTGGAATAGTATCCTGTCGTCACGGTTCTGCTCAAGGAAGGGGTTGTTCTTGTCAGTCACCGTGCTCCACATGCCTTTCACCGCTACATACTCACGCCATTTGAGACGCTTGACAAGCGGTATGCGGTTGAGTATTTTGCCGTTGAGATCCCATGCCACGCATCCGAAGGCATAGCGGTCGCTGAGAAACTCCATATTGCGCATCATGGAGAACGTGGCTTCCTCCTCAAAGTAGGTGAGGTTGACAGGCGGCATAATCAACAGCGGGAACGGCACCTTGTCCCATTGCGCCCCGCCCTTGAGATGGGTGTCTATATATCCCCAGCTGCCCATCCAGAAGCGTTTGTATATGCCTGCCTCGGTGAAGTTGAGCTTGTATTCTCCGCCGAGGAAGTGCTTGAAGCCCATCGTGTGGCTCAGCGTGAACTCAGGAGCGTCGAGGTTGACGGGCCAACGCTGCTGCTTGGTGTTGATGAATGTCTGTCCCGGGCAGTAGCGCAGACCCAACTTTGCCTCCGTGGTGCGGAACTTTCTCACATACTCATAGCCGTCGGCCTCGGGAGCAGTGGTCGCTCCTGGCTGCTTGCGGAACACAAGGTCGCCGGTGGGCGCGTTGCTCTCCATCTTGAGAGAGGCGTTAAACGACAGCCCCCAGTCGGTCTCATACACAAACGAGAGCTTCTGACGGTTGTAAAAATACATCTGCTCCACAGTCTGGGTGCGCAGAGACATGAACACATTGTCCTTGTTGTGTATGAGAAACTTGTCGGCAGGCGACATCACGTCATATCCTGTCTCAAAGATAATGTTGCGCTGCGGGAACTCAAACGGCACGTTCTTTTTCTTGTTGAGACTGTAGGTCACCTCTGTGCCATAGTAGTGCTTGCGCGAGCCAGTTCCATAGGCATAATAGCCTTTCCAGAAGAAATGCTTGTTGAGGTTGGCGGTGGTGCGGCCGCTCACGCGCAGTCGGTAGTTGTCGACAAAGTTGTTTGAGATGATCGTGTTGACAGGCCCGAAGTCAAACTTTGACTTTGTGCGCATGGAGCCTGTCTCCACATAGTTTTCGAGAAACGCCCTCAAACCAAACAGTATCCACTTGAAATTCTTTGACTGCTCCATGCGGTGAATAAACGCCTTCATTGACGACTCGCCCTTGGTAAGCTCCACGGCGCGGTATTGATTCCAAAACTCGTCGTCTCTCACCATCGCGTCGGCCTCGTGCCTCACCTTGGCCTTGCCCTTGAAGAGCTTCTTGGGCAGGTCGTCAAAGGCATAGTCGTCATATCGGGTGTTCTTGACCACAAGCAGATGGCCCAGCAGCTTGTTTATCTTGAGCTCCGCCACAAGGTCGTCCATCGACAACGCCCAGTCGCCATTGGGCAGCTTGGTATATTCCTGCGTGATCTTCATGTTTTCTATGAAATTCACGTCAGTCAGCTTGGGCAGGGTGAAGCTACACTTCTTTACATGCAGCGTCGAGTCGGCAAGCACCCACAGTTCTCCGCGAAAACCAAAGTCTTGCTGGTTGTTGGGAATGAACTCGAGATGATAGCAAAGGTCACGATCGACATAGACAGTGTCATGTATGTAGTATCTGTAAAACGATATGGCGGTCTCTCCTATCGGTGACACAAACTGATACTGCACGAGACGCATGTGGTCGTCATATATGTCTACATCGGTAAATACCTCCTTGAGCAGGGTGTTGAGTATGTCGCCCGTCTGCAACACGTTGTTCACGCCCTCCGAGCGTTGTCCCTTGATGATGTCCTTTTCCTCTTTCGGGTTCTTGCGGTAGATGTGCTGCGTCACGGTCTCGTCCACAGACACGGGCAGAGTGAGCTTGCCGTTATAGGGCGATGTCTCCACCTGATCCTTGAGCCATGTCTTGTTCTTGAACTTGCCCGTGGTGAGGTCTTCGGGCTTGATGTCGTTGAGGGCAAGGGTTATTTTCTGATACTTGTTATACTGATAGTAGTCGTTGTTTTCGAGATGTGTGCGTTTCTTTGCCGCTATCACCCTTCTCATAAGCTCCACGGCAGGATTGTTCTTGCGCGAGTATTTCTCGCGTTTTTGCTTGATGACCACCTCGCTAAGGCTGCGCGCGTCTTCCTTCAGCACTATCTTCAGGTGGCTGGGTGTCTTTGCCGTCACCTTTATGGTTTGCGGCATGAAACCCACGGAGCTGAAAGTAAGCTCCCAACCCTCGTGGCGCGCAATGGAGAAGCGACCGTTGAGATCGCTTGCCTCAGCCACATGATGACCACGATATATTGCACTTGCAAGGGGAATGGGAAATCCATCCTCATCATAAATCTCTCCTGTAATCTGAGCCTTGACCAACGTGGCCAAAGCCATGAACAGTATCACAATGCTGATAATTCTCTTCACGTGTTATTGCCTCTTATAGATTTTGAACTGTACGCGCATGGCACTTGACAACGGCAAGAAATCTCCAACGGCCGCCTACCATGCCCACAAACCGCCTGCAAAGTTAAACATTATAATCGAAAAAAGACAAGAAAACTTTTTGCAATTATATATTTTTCCACTAATTTTGCATCTCTAAGCCCACTATACGAGGGATTTGCAACGTACACTATACATATTAGATACGTACACCATAAATATTACACACGCACATCATACATTTCGTTTACATATACCATACATTATTATATATAACTCTGCAACCATGGGACAACTGAAAACCTCTATCCTCACTTTTTCCAAGGCACAATGCTCGGCATGGATAGCCTCG
>CAMGFM010000214.1 GCA_946055365.1 uncultured Prevotella sp.
GACGGAGCGACATGCTGTGGCTGTCTTCATTCGCGTTGTTGATGATGGAGAGGCCAGAGCCAGCCTCATACGTGGCATTGCGCCTGTTGTGGCCATAGACATAGTTGGCGTGCGCCTGCATCGAGAGCCTTGGAGAGAACTTGATGAAGCAGTTGCCCTTGTAGCCAAACGAGCAGTTGCGCGAGGAACTGCTCGAGGAGGCTGCCGACGGCGCAAACAAATCTGTCGTATATGCCAGCGAGCTTGTGGCGTCGTCATGCGGCACATGCTCAAGGCTGCACGACACGCGGCTGGACAGCCTCATGCGGTCGCTGTCGTAGACGGCGCGCAGGGCAAAGTCGGTGCTGCTGTTGCGGTAGAGTGCCGCCTGCGTCTCGGCAGTCCTGCACACGGTCTGCGGCCCGTTGCCATGCAGATTGTCAAAACGGAACGTCTCTGACGACACACTGCCGCCATGCCTGTCGGTGAGGTATGTCTCGCCAGCATACACGTCATACACCATTGACTTGTGTGCCATCTTTGAATACACCGTCCCCTCCGTGCGGTTGACCCCAAGCCACTTGTCGGCGGCAAGTTTTGTATATCCGCCCCACTCATACTGCTGCATGATGAAGTTGACGGCATATTCCGCCCCCTGAAACCTCGGGTCTTTGGGATGGAGATAATACTCCACCCTCACCACATCCTGCGTTCTCATGCCCTTGAGGTCGTTGCTTGCGGCTGGCAGAAAGTCTATAAACACCTCCACATTGCGCCCCGCCGCCGTCCTCACCGCCTGTGCCACGGGGTCAACGTCTATCTGGGGTATCGCCATGAGACTCAGGAGCGACACGGCATCGTGAGCCGCCTCCTTCTGGGCGGCCTGCGGCACGTAGACAGAGTGGCCCGGCGAGAGTCTCTGTGCTGCCGCCTCCACCACAACCTCGTCCAGACTGTGTGTAGTGAGGCTGTCGGTGGCCACGCTCTGGGCTGTCGCGGCAATGTGCATGGCCATCGCAATGCCTGCGACGCACCATCTTGCTAAGTTATCCATAAGTTCTTTCCTTAAAGTGTGTCCTTTGCCGTGCAAAATTATAAAAAGCGCAAAAGACATACGCATTTTCCCCCCAAAAAAGTTTTATGAAAAGGCAGAAGACACCAACATTTATGTATTTTTCATCACAACTTGATTGTCACAACTGTGAGTGTCTGCTCACAAAAAAACTCATGGTCTCCCCTTTCGCCGTATTTGCGCAAATAACAGTATGCATCCGGGTCTTTGCATTTGTGGCTCAGCCACGCTCTTCAACGAGCCTTGCTTTTTCTGTCTAACGTAAACACAGCAGGAAAAAGCACGAGAGTTGTATGTATTATAAGAGTCTGCAAATTTGGTGATTGACGAAAATTGTTATAACTTTACACTGTTCTATTACAAAGATAGTGCAAGGCGAGAGCAATGAAACTTGTTTCAATTGCCGAGCCGCAGCCTATCTTATACAAAGAGTCGTCAACAACAATCGTTAACAGACCAATTTACAGACACTTATAATTCCCATTATTTACCAAAACCACAAAAAAAGACACACATGAAAAGTAATACACACATGAAAAGGCATCTTTCACTCACACTGACATGCCTGCTGTGCGCCATAAGCTCACTGGCAGGCAACGGCATACCCGTGTCCTTTGACGAGCGCGTAGACCTGATGAGCGTCGTGTGGCGCATGGCAGGAGCAGAGGAATACAACACCTGCGGCATAACGCCCTACACCGCCAACGTAGACTCAGCCTTTGCGCCCTACCGCGAACATAGGGCCATCGCCATGGCAAGACGATACTATAAGGAAAGGGGCGTGGGCTATGACGCAGTGCCTTCCTTTGCCCTTCACCTAAAGATTTGCGACGGCGGCAGCCTTGTTCTTGACGACGGCTTGGCAGACACCATGGACCAGAGATGGACCGCGGAGATGAAAGGCGAGTTCCTGAAGGCACTCAACGACTTCTACCGCTCCTCCAACTTCCACCGCTGGCATCTCACGACCCGTCCGTTGCAAAGGAGCTGCACGGAGGCTTTCTCCACGATAGCCAACAGCGTGGACATGTCATGGTATGAGACGACATTCGGCAGACTGTCTGACTTCTGCATCACGCTCTGCCCCCTCGCAGGACGCAACAACTACGGGCTGAGTGTCATGACAAAGGACGGCAGGCACGTGCTGTCGCCAGTCATCAGCTGCGCCCTCTATGACAACGGCTCCATAAGCTATGACACACAGGCGGTGCTGCCCATCGTGATACACGAGTTTTGCCACGCCTACTGCAATCCTATCGTCGACTGTCTCTACGACGAGATGGAGGAAAAGGCGGTGACGGCCTTTGAAATAAAGCAGGACATACTCTCACAGCAGGCCTACACCAACGCGCGCATCATGCTCTATGAGTCGCTGGTGCGTGCCTGCGTGATAAGATATGCCATGTGCCACAACGACAACGGCGCGTCACTGCTGCCGCAGCTCATCGCCAGCGAGGAAAGCAAGGGCTTCCTGCTCGTGAGAGACCTGCTGGAGGCATGGGAGAGACACGGCGCGCGGCTCACTGGCTGCGACACGGCACGCCAGACGGTGCTTGAGGCTGTCAACGGCTTTAGCAGGGACAAGTATGAGGCAAGGCGGCGCGAGGCAGAGAGGGACATGGTGCATTACACATGCAACCTGACAGACGGGCAGGACAACGTGCCGCCTGGCGAGTTCACCCTGACCGTTACCTTTGACCGCCCGATGGTGCCAGGCATATCCATTGGCAAGACACGTCACGACTTCCCACAGTTCAAGGGCTACTCTTGGAGCGACGACGCAAGGACTCTCCGCGTCACATTCCTGCTTGAGCCGGGGCATACTTACGGGCTTGACATTCTCGGCAGCAAATACAGCAGCACTGATGGCAAGACTGCCGTGGAGAGGACAGTCACCTTCAAGACCTCGGCAGCCGTGCAGCCGTCATGACAATGCAGCCACTGCCTCACTAGAGCGTCACCGCCAAGACAGCAAAGTGCAGCTTTCGTGCGGCAAAAGAGCCATTTTCGTGCAACAAAAGTGGCTATTGGCATACAAGAAAACGGCACTTTAGAAAAAGAAAACGGCACTTTAGAAACATGCAGGAGCGACACGCAAACACAAGAGTGCTTGCCATGAACGATTGAAAATTGAAACTCAAAAATTTCTGGTAGTGCCAACAGTCAACAACGGGGCTTTGCTGTCTGTTGGCACTACCAGATTTTTTTTGAGTGACAGCCATG
>CAMGFM010000215.1 GCA_946055365.1 uncultured Prevotella sp.
ATCCCAAAGCAAACACGAGCGGATGTACGGCAGAGGCATGCTCTCTACAGGCTCACAAGGACATTCTCGACAAGGAAGGGTATGCCATCGTAGGCATAAGCAAGGATAAGCAGAGCGCACAGAAGAAATTTGCCGACACGCACGGGCTGCAATTTCCTCTTGTGGCTGACACGGAGACAACTGTATTGCAGCAACTGGGATGCTGGGGCGAAAAGGTGGCCTGCGGACGCAGGACTGTGGGCATACTGAGGACTACATATCTCGTTGACGAAAACGGAATAATAGAAAAAATATTCACTCCAAAGGAAATCAAGACCAAGATACACGCTGAGCAGATACTCAAATACTTGGACGAAAAGAACAAGCAAGCATAAAAGGACACAGGCATGTCCTGAAAAATGAGGTGCATGGGGTTGAGCTATCGTGCCACAAATTTTCTCGTCTCGCATGTGAATGAGCGCAGTGGGCTTATACAGCTGAGGGGAACACCATAAAAGATGCGGTGAGAGAGGCTCAATAACTTGCACGCAAATCATCAAACCTGCCTGCAAACAAGACCGATTTGAGAACATGCCTATAAAAAAGGACTCTATAAACAACACAGCATGAAACGTTGGTTTGTATTCTGCAATGGCAACCTATTGCTTGAGAAAAAAGAGGACGGAAGCTATGACATACCCGTATCATCAACACCACCAGTTGCAACAAACGATGACACACAAATAATCGAGGTGGAGCCGCTGGATGACAGCCTGCCTGCCAAAGTGTGTACTTACAGCACACATAACGTTCAGGACTCGGCACTTGAACCGTGTATGCTCAGAAGTTCCTACTATAAACTGCCAGAAGAACTGTATCTCATGGCAGGCAAATGCGCAGAAATGGTGTATTGGGATGAGAACACCAAATATTGCGGACACTGCGGAGCCCCGATGAAATTTGACACCAGAAACTCCAAGTGCTGCACAAGGTGCGGCAGAATGATATGGCCGCTCCTCAGCACTGCCATCATAGTGCTTGTTAACCGCGGAGACAAGCTGCTGCTGATACAGGCCAAGAACTTCAAGAGAGACTTCTTTGGCTGCGTGGCGGGATTTGTGGAGACGGGCGAGACTCTCGAAGAGGCGGTGAAAAGGGAGGTAATGGAAGAGACGGGCATCAAGATAAAGAACATCAGATACTTCAAGTCACAGCCATGGCCCTATCCATGCGGCCTGATGGTGGGATTTTATGCTGACTATGAGAGCGGAGAAATAAAACTGCAACTGTCGGAACTGTCACGAGGGGGATGGTTTGATAAAGACAATCTGCCTACACTGCCCGAAAAGCTGTCTATCGCAAGAATGTTGATAGACAACTGGCTGAAAGAGCATCATCTGGAGACAAAAGGGGTATAAGAAAGCAAAAATAATAAAACTAAAAGCCATAAACAGGCGGACATGGTGATGATGACAATCAACAACCGCCACCTAAACACCTGTGTTGCAACTATGAAAGAGATAGGATGGGGCTTCATCGGATGCGGAGAAGTAACGGAAAAGAAATCCGGACCGGCCTTCAACGAGGTGCCGGGATCGCATGTAGTGGCAGTCATGAGCCGCAATAGGGACAAGGCACGGTCATACGCACAGAGACATGACATAAAAAAATGGTATGGCGATGCTCAGGAGCTGATAGACGACCCTGACGTAAACGCCATATACATCGCCACTCCACCGTCAAGCCATGCAACATTTGCCATCATGGCAATGAAAGCAGGCAAGCCTGTTTACATAGAAAAGCCTCTTGCGGCAAGCTATGAGGACTGCGCGCGCATCAACAGGATAAGCGAGCTGACAGGAGTGCCATGTTTCGTGGCATACTACAGGCGTTATCTGCCCTATTTTCAGAAAGTAAAACAGATTATCAACTCCGGGATAATCGGCACTCCCACAAATCTGCAAATCAGATTTTCCGTTCCGCCGCGCGACCTTGACTACCAGAAGTCAAGCAGCCTGCCCTGGAGGCTGCAACCCGACATTGCGGGGGGCGGATATTTCTATGACCTCGCTCCGCACCAGCTTGATCTGATACAGGAAATGTTTGGCGTGATAACCAAAGCTCACGGCTACTGCTCTAACAGGGCGCATCTCTATCAGGCAGAGGACACTATTAGTGCGTGCTTCTGCTTTGAAAGCGGACTGCCAGGCAGTGCATCATGGTGTTTTGTGGGGCATCAGAGTGCAAAGGAAGACTGCATAGAGGTCATTGGAGACAAGGGTATGCTGCAGTTTTCTGTATACAGCTATGACCCGATAAAGGTGATTACCTCCGAAGGACGCACCAATGTTGTGGTGGAAAACCCTCCCTACGTGCAGCTGCCTATCATAAGAAACGTTATAGAGCATCTGCAGGGTGTCGGTGTGTGCGCATGTACAAGCGTAAGTGCCACTCCCGTCAACTGGGTCATGGACAGAATCTTAGGAAAGCTGTAAGACACGATCTCACGTATGGCAAATTATCTTAGGAAAGATACAGGACACAAACATTTGTGTGGCAAATCACATTTTTCTGAATGAGACATTTACCTGACACAATAATCCTTACATTGACATTACTCGCAACGGGACAGTCTAAGGCAAGAGACGTTTCCGTTGACAATATGTATTATGCACACTGTAAGGCGGCTTGCGGCACAATGTCTCATGGCATGTCTCATGAGAATGTACCTGACAACACCCGTCATGATAATGAGTATATATATAATAAGGTGTACGGGAAAGACGAAACAGACAATGTGCCTCACTCCATTTGCCATGGAGACTTTGCTGAATGGAAGACAGACAGCATCACTGTAATGCCCGCCAACGAAGTAACAAAGGACGAAGATACCGTGACGGATACATGCATGCAAGGTATGCAAGAATCTATAACGGCGCATGTGGCTGAGAGCAAGGTCAAGAAGAAAAAGAAAGGACTGATAAAATCCTTGGCCACATTCATCAGAAACTTCTCAGATGTGGATACCGCCTATATTGAGCCGCAGAAGTTTAACTTTACCGTTATGATGCAAAATACCAACAACTACGAGATCTACAGAATCGCAAGTGTTGGCGGCAATGACTTTACGTTCTCACCATCGTGGTCGTTTAAGGTGGGTCCATATATAGGCTGGCAATGGGTGTTCTTTGGTTATACATTTGACTTGAAGAATATCGCGACAGGCAAAAAGAAAACAGAGTTTGACCTATCTATCTATTCCTCACAATTAGGAGT
>CAMGFM010000216.1 GCA_946055365.1 uncultured Prevotella sp.
CGGCTCTGGAGAAGCTGTCAGGCGGCTCTCAGGGGCGGCAAAAGACACTGTGACAAGGCAAGGCGGCACGGTGGGGACATGAAAGAGGCTCTTTGGAAGATGCAAAGTGCCTCTTTTGCGGACGAAAAGAAGCACTTGAGGGCGGCAAAGCGGCACTTTGCGACAGGGAAAGTGCCGCTTTTGCGGGCATAAAGAGGCATTTGTACACAGGCAATGTGCCGCCCCCTCGGTGTGCGAGACGGAGCGAACAGAGAACGGAGCGCGACAGGCGAGACGAGACGCTCGCCCTGAGATGCCGTCATATCACCTCAAAGCGCGCAAACTTGAGCAGGAGTGTCTTTGCTCCCACATTGTCAAAAAGGACGGTGGCCTTCTCGTTTTCGCCTCTGCCCGTGACCTCCGTCACCCTGCCCTCTCCAAAGCGCGGATGGCGTATGCGTGTGCCTACGGCGAGCGTGGGTGTGCTGTCGGCGGCAGATGACGGGCGTGAAGACGGCACGGCACGCAGCGAAGACAGGGGACGCAGCGAGGACAGCGCACTGCCGACAGACGGAGCGACAGGACGACGGGAGGAAGGGGCGACAGGACGACTGTCAGCATGTGAGCCTACACCGCCAACAGGACGTGTGTTGCCGCCAAAAGGACGCTCTCCGCCACCATAGGGGCGTGTGTAGCTGTCATCAGGACGTGTGCTGCCGCCAAACGCACGCTCGCCACCATAGGGAGCTGCCCATGGCGAGGCGGCGGAGGCTGTGCGGCCATCGTCGCGCACAAGGCGGCCGTTGACATCGAGCCACTGTCGGTCTATCTCATAGAGGAAACGGCTGGGGCGGTTGAAGCACAGGTTGCCATACTGGTAGCGGCTCTTGGCGCAAGAGATGATGCAGCGGTGTCGGGCGCGCGTGATAGCCACGTAGAAGAGCCTCCTCTCCTCCTCAAGCTGGTCGGCGAAGTCACAGGCGCGTGGCACTGGGAAGATGTTTTCCTCCACTCCCACGATGAAGACCGTGCCAAACTCGAGCCCCTTTGACGAGTGTATGCTCATGAGCGACACCTTGTCGGCGACGGCAGGCTCTGAGGCGAGGCTGTCGTCGTCGGCGGCAGTGTCGTTGTCCTTGTCAAAGTCGGTCATGAGCGACACTTCCTGCAAGAAATGCCCCAGATAGACCTCGTCGGGGCGCGACTGGGCTCGCTTGGTGTCGACAAAGTCGTGGAGACCCGACATGAACTCGTCAACATTGTCCTTGCGCTCTCTGCCCTCGGGCGACTTGTCGCTCTCTATGTCACTGGCTATGCCGCTCCACCTTACTATATCACTGCCGAGGGTGTAGGCATCGGTGTCGTGGCGGCGCACGGTGAAGTCCTGCACGGCATTGCGAAAGTCGGCAAGACGGCGCGCGGCGGCGGCAGGCATAGCCACGCCATAGGCAGAGGGGTCGGCAAGCACCGTCCACAGCGACACTCCCGCGGCGCGTGCCGCCACCGTGAGCTTACCGATGGTGGTGGGGCCGATGCCACGCTTGGGATAGTTGACGATGCGCTTGAACGCCTCCTCGTCGTCGACGTTTGACACGAGCCGCAAGTAGGCAATGATGTCCTTGATCTCCTTGCGCTGATAGAAGCTCATGCCACCATACACACGGTAGGGCAAGCCCCACGAGCGCAGCTTCTCCTCAAAGAGTCGGCTCTGTGCGTTGGTGCGGTAGAGTATGGCCATGTCAGAGAGCGGCGAGAGCGAGCGGCGGTGCAGCGAGCGTATCTCACGGCACACGTCCTCGGCCTCCTCCTTGTCGGAGTGGGCCATGTTGAGCCTCACGCGGTCTCCCGTCTTGTTCGCGCTGAACACGTGCTTGTGTATCTGCCTCGTGTTGTGGCTGATGAGACAGTTGGCAGCCTCGACGATGCACTGCGTGCTGCGATAGTTCTGCTCGAGCTTGAAGAGGCGCGCCCCTGGATAGATGTCCTGAAAGTGCAGGATGTTGTCGATGTTGGCTCCACGAAAGGCATAGATGCTCTGAGCGTCGTCGCCCACGACGCAGATGTTGCCATGCTGCCTTGTGAGAAGCGTGAGTATGCACTGCTGCGCATAGTTGGTGTCCTGATACTCGTCGACCAGCACATAGCGGTGGCGGTCGGCGTAGCGGGCGCACACGTCGGGATGGTTGGAGAAGAGCATGTAGGTGTAGAGCAGCATGTCGTCGAAGTCTATGGCGTTGGCGGTGCGACACCGCTGGCAATAGAGCTTGTAGACACGTCCCGTGTCGGGCATGTTGGCACGCGCGTCGCGCTCCTGCATCTGCGGGTTGGCGAGATAGGCCTCCGGGGTGATGAGGTTGTTCTTGGCCATGCCTATGCGCGACTGTAGGGTGGATGTCTTGTAGGTCTTGTCGTTGAGGTTTAGCTCCTTGACAATGGACGTGAGGAGCGTGCGCTGGTCGGCATCGTCATAGATGGTGAAGTTGCGCTGCAGGCCTATGGCCTCTCCGTCCTGCCTGAGTATGCGCAGGAAGACAGAATGAAACGAGCCCATGACGAGGGAGCGCGCCACGGCATCGCCCACCATGGACGTGACACGCTCCTTCATCTCACGCGCCGCCTTGTTGGTGAACGTGAGGGCGAGGATGTGCCACGGCTTTATGCCGAGAGACAGCAGATGGGCTATCTTGCATGTCAGCACACGGGTCTTGCCTGAGCCTGCGCCAGCTATCACGAGCTGCGGGCCATCGGTGTAGGTGACAGCCTGCCGCTGGCTGTCGCTGAGTGAGTCGAGATAATTCTGCACTTTAGTGTGGGCGGGGTGTGTAAATGTTTAATGTAAGGTAGCTTTTCTTGGTGTATCGCCGCCTAAAAAGAGAGGCGACAAGAGCCTGCCCGAGGGCTGGGGAGCGAGGCTGCGTCTTCTTGAAAGGTCATGACTGACGAGAAACTGTCACAAGCCGATTTTTAGACTATGCCCGTATGAGACAGTTATCGCGGCTCACATGTGTGAGGGCGTGTCCTTGTCGTGCCTTGCGTCCTCGCCGTCTTTGGGAAAGAGGTCTATGTGGCGCATCTGCTGCTCTATCTTGCCGCGTCGCGAGCGCATGTAGGCACTCGGGCTGCTGCTGTTCATGCGCAGCGGGTTGGGCAGTGTGGTGGCTATGAGCGCGCACTCGGCACGCGTCAGCTCGGAGGCAGGCTTGCCGAAATGGCGTTGCGCCACGGCTTCCGCGCCATAGATGCCGTCGCCCATCTCTATGGAGTTGAGATAGACC
>CAMGFM010000217.1 GCA_946055365.1 uncultured Prevotella sp.
GCCGGTGTGGGGAGGCACGGACTATGTGTTCTTCTCGCCCGTGTTTAATTTTGCCGACTCTTGCATAAGTGTCGGTGTGGTGGTGCTCGTGCTGTTCTTCCGCAAGGAAATGGAGCTTATATCGCAGGCATGGAAATGAAGAAGGCTGACATGTATTTATGGCATGGCATGTGCCGACAGCGTCTTGTCATGCTGTCGGCGGCACTTGCGCTTGTGGCATCGCTGCTGTGCGGTTGCCGTCCGTCGGTGCCAGACAGGTATATCTCTCCTGACGACATGGCAGACATACTCTATGACTATCACGCCGCCGAGGGCATAACCTCTGTGCTGAGGTCTGACGACACGCTTGCCATGAGGTCGTTTAAGGCGGCCATATTGAAGAAATACGGCGTGACGGAGGCGCAGTTTGACTCGTCGATGGTCTACTACACTCGTCACACGCAGCACCTTGCAGACATCTATGACCGTGTGGCTGAGCGGCTCAATGCCGAGCTGACGGCGCAGGGTGGCTCAGGATATATGGCAGATGTGGCTGGTGGCGGCGACACCACGGATATATGGCGTGCAGCACCATGCTTTGTGCTTGGACCCTATGACGCTGTCAACAGAAAGTCGTTTGAGGTGAAGGCCGACACGTCCTTTCATGAGGGCGACAGGATATTCCTTGACTTTGACGCGGCTTTTGTGAGCAGCAGCAACATGCACGACGCTCTGGCGGTCATGGCTGTGACCTATGCCAATGACAGCATCGAATATGTACACAACGTCATTTCCTCGTCAAATGCGCACCTCCACCTGCAGGTGAACAACAGCGGACGGCTCGGCATAAGGCACGTGAGGGGCTTCTGGCTCATGAACCCTGACCGTGTGGACGACGAGAGCAGTAGAAAGAAGGTAAGCATGATGGTGGTGTCAAACGTTAAACTCGTATGCTTGCATGTCGCGCCTGTCAAGGAGGGGGCTGCAAATGAGAATGACACCGTAAGGACAGACACAGTGCATACTGACTTGGGACGAGGAACGGTGAGACAATTAATAAGGGAGTGACGAGACATGACGAGAAAGGTAGCTGCCAACCGCATAGTGACTGACAGCGGCGAATGTCTGTCGCCCGGGGTCGTGGAGATAGACCACGGCATGGTCGTCAACGTGAGCGCGCTGCATGGCGAGCAGGCCTTTACCGAATGGATGCAGGGCAGGATAGATGTCAGGAGCGTGCCTGAGGGCAGGATAGCCCTCAAGGGTGACGTGAGGCTTACTGACTGACGGCTGCGCGTATGAAAAAAACACGTCATGACAGCGTAGACAGCGAAGACGCATGTCACGCTGACGTGACGCAAGGACAACAATAATAAAAAAGACAAACAGGACATGTTAAGTGTAAACGAACTCGAAGACCGCCTGATTGACCTCGCCTTTGCCGAGGACATAGGCGACGGTGACCACACGACGCTCTGCTGTATACCCGAAACAGCTATGGGCAAGTCAAAGTTGTTGATAAAGGAAGACGGCATCATTGCTGGCATTGAGGTGGCAAAGCGTGTGTTCGCGCGGTTTGACGGTACGATGCAGGTGGAGGTGCTTATCAATGACGGCACGCCAGTAAAGGTGGGCGATGTGGCAATGGTGGTGACGGGCAAGGTGCGCTCGCTCTTGCAGACAGAGCGTCTGATGCTCAACATCATGCAGCGCATGAGCGGCATAGCCACCATGACGGCCCGATATGTGCGCCTGCTGGAGGGTACAGGCACTCATGTGCTTGACACACGCAAGACAACGCCGGGACTGAGGATGCTGGAAAAGCAGGCAGTAAAGATTGGCGGAGGCATGAACCACCGCATCGGCCTTTTTGACATGATACTTCTCAAGGACAATCATGTGGACTTTGCAGGCGGCATAGTGAATGCCATCGACCGCTGCCACGCCTATCTCAAGGAAAAGGGGCTTGATCTCAAGATAGAAATAGAGGTGCGCAATTTTGACGAGCTTAACGAGGTGCTGCAACATGGCGGTGTCAACCGCATCATGCTCGACAACTTCTCTGTGGAGAACACAAGAAAGGCTGTGGAGATGGTGGCTGGCAGATATGAGACCGAGTCAAGCGGCGGCATCACGTTTGACACCATACGCAGCTATGCCGAATGTGGCGTGGACTATGTGAGCGTGGGCGCGCTTACCCATTCTGTCAAGGGTCTTGACATGAGCTTCAAGGCCTGCGAGTGACGTGTCTTGGCAAGCCCTGACGTCATTCGTGGCGTGACACCTGCCCTCTGGCCACTTCTGGACAAGGGGCGGAGTAGGGGTCGTGTGCCTTTTTTACATAATAATAATGTTTACAGAACAACAGTGAAAAGAAAACTCCTTACTACCGTTGCAGCCCTCTCCATGACTGCAGCGGCTTTTGCTTGCACCAACCTCATAGTGGGCAAGAACGCCAGCACGGATGGCTCGGTCATGGTGAGCTACAGCGCAGACGATTATGGCATGTTTGGCCATTTGTGTCACTATCCTGCAGGCATACATGCCAAGGGTGAGATGCGCAAGATATTTGACTGGGACAGCGGCGTGTATCATGGTGAGATACCAGAGGCCCCCGTCACCTATAATGTCATAGGCAATATCAACGAATATCAGCTGTCTATAGCCGAGACTACCTATGGCGGACGCGAAGAGATGGTTGACGAGACGGGCATCATTGACTATGGGTCGCTCATTTATCTCGGATTGCAGCGTGCCAAGACGGCAAGGGAGGCCATAAAGGTGATGACCACTCTTGCGGAGACCTATGGCTACTGCTCGTCGGGCGAGACTTTCTCCATTTGCGACCCCGAAGAGGCGTGGATAATGGAGATGATGGGCACCGGAAAGGGGTCAAAGGGTGTTGTGTGGGTGGCTGTGCGCATACCCGACAACGCCATCTGCGCCCATGCCAACCAGAGCCGCATAGGCAAGTTTGACATCAAGGACAAGAAGAATGTCATGTGTTCTAAGAATGTCATTGCCTATGCACGCAAGATGGGATGGTTTGACGGCAAGGACTCCGAGTTCTCGTGGAAACACACCTATGCAACGCCCGATTTCTCGGGCCGCCGCTTCTGTGAGGCGAGGGTGTGGAGCTTCTTCAACCGCCATGTCAAGGGCTTTGAGCGTTATTTGCCTTGGGCTCTCGGCAAGGATGAGGATGCAGAAGACATGCCTTTGTGGGTGGTGCCAGACAACAAGCTCTCCCTGCAGGACGTGGAGGCAAGCAT
>CAMGFM010000218.1 GCA_946055365.1 uncultured Prevotella sp.
GATACGCTCCACTCCCATGGCGATTTGACCTATATATACAAGAAAAGGATGGAGCCATAACTGCCCATCCTAAGCTAAGGTGTCTGGAAATACCTACGAAACGAATGTTCAGAAACTACAGCCCCATCCCCGTGCATGATATGTAAGGGTACAATAAGGGCTGTACCGAGAACATAAACGTATACACAGAGAGGGCATACTATTAGTCTCTATCCATTGTTTCGTGCTTTTAGTTTTCCAGACTTTAGCTTAAACGGATAAAGCAATATATGCCTTCTTGTCCGACTGGCTATTCCCTGCTTTCACACAGAGCTTCCAATCAGCGAGCCAAAGTTACACAAATTCAATGGAAATCAAGAAAGTTTTACCTAAAATCTTGCATACTCTGGCTATTTTCCTGAAAAAACAGAAAACAAGTATTGCGTCCGAGCCTGATGTCGGATGCGTTGAGGCTGTTATAAAAAAACAAGAGGGTGCGTCACAACAGGCCTGATGCTCGTTTCACGACAGCAAGTCTATGTCACTTGGTGCATAGGCGGCACTTATGCTGCCAGAGAGTGGCTTTTTAGCTGCTGAAAAGTGGCACTTTAGCTGTCAAAAAGTGGCTTTTTGCTACTGAAAAGAGGCTCTTTAACTGTCGAAAAGTGCCACTTTATGCACAGAAGGTCAGGCGCATGACAGCGGCTTGACTGTTTGTAAAAGCAAAGAGACTGGGCTTCCTCTTTGTGAGAATGTCCAGTCTCTTTGCTTATTGTCGTGCAGATGGAGCGACATGCCGTGATGTTCTGGTGCAAGTCTCAGGCTTTTGTTTGCGTCTGAGTGCCTTGGTAGAGCTTACGTCATAGAGTCTTGTCCCCAAGATGGAGATATGCCTGCCGTTCCCCTGCGGTTTGTCCTTACTTCAGTATCTTCTTTACCACAGACTTGCCGTCCTTTGTCACCTTCACGAAGTAGATGCCCCTTGCCATTGTGCTTGAAGTGTCCACTGTGCGTCCGTTCACGTCATAGATGGTCATGCTGTCGTAGGTGCCGCTCACGCTGAGTTTGCCGTCCGCCACGCCTATCTGAGCGTCCATGTTGTCGCCCTTGACGGTGGCTATGCCCACTGCGCTGAGGTTCTCAGGCACGGGATAGAGATAGTCAGAGCCTTCGCGCATCATCCACACGCCGTTGTCGCTGCCGCCGTTGAGCATCTTTGCAAACTCGGCAGTCTCCATCACTGAGTAGTCAACGTCGTTGATGTAGATGTTCTCATAGCCGTCAGGATAAGGATAGGTGTTGATGGCAGAAGAGTAATAGCAGTTGCGTATCTTGACATCCACGTTGTCCACATAATAATATGTGAAGATAGGAGCCATGATGGGGTCGGTGAGGTTAAACTCGCCTGCGTTGTAGCAGCTTGTGATGCGTATCTTGCCTCCGTCATATTTCGGGTCAATAGTGGCGAGGATGCCTGCGCCGAATGTGTTTGTGGCACCCTGCGAGTTCTCGGCGTTGATAAATCCTGCGTTATAGCAGTCTCTGATTTCTATGCCCGAAGATGTGATTGCCACGATGCCTGCCACATTTGAGTTGGCGTCAGAGATGTTGCCCGTGTTGCCGCAGCGCAGAATTTCGGTGCCGTCGAGCTGGTTGGTAGAGAGAATGCCCGCAGAGTTGCCATAGCCACCCCTTACGGTAGCGGCGTTTGTGCAGTCCTTTATCACCACCGGGCCGTCAACGAGTGCGCCTGCGCAGATGCCTGCCGCATAGTAGAGTTCTGAGGAAACGTTCACGTCTGCCGTTGTGTGACAGTTCTCGATGGTGGTGAACATTGCCGCTCCCACGAATGCTGCCACGCCATAGTAGGCATAGAAGTTACTCTTCTTGATGGTGAGGTTTTTGATGGTCGCGCCGTTGGTTATACCAAACAGTGCCACAAAGCCATTGGTGTCTTGGTTGACGTAGAGGTCGGAGATGGTGTGTCCGTCACCGTCAAATGTGCCGCTGAATGCGCGTATGGCATCTTCGCCTGTGCGTCCGAAGTTGTTGCCGATGGGGCGGAACGTCACGCCGTTCATGCTGAAGTCGTTGTTCACGCGGAAATACATGCCTTTGAATGTCTCCTTGTTATATTCCACCTTATAGGAGAGGTCGAGCATGTCGTCCGGTCCGGTGATGAGATAGGGATCGGCCTCCGTGCCGGTGCCGCCGCTGAACAGCTGGTTGGGGTCGCTCTTCTCTCCCTCGGCCTTGAGAGCCACGGCGGTGGAATAATCGCCCCATGTCACGTTGAGTGTGGCCTTTATCTCTCCGCGCTTGTTGGCTGTGCATGTCACGGTCACTACATCCTGCCACTCGCCGCGTGTCACCTCATAGCTGAAGAGCGATGCGCCCAGTCCGTCAATGCTGTAGGCAGGCGGTGCGAAGCCGTCCAGCTCGGTGTATGTCACGGTGAAATCCTTTGTCGCGCTCTCGCCTATGTTCATCGTGCCGAAGTCCAGCTCGTGAGTAGAGGCCTCGAGTATGACGGACTCGCCGTTTGCGTCGGTGATGGAGAAGTTGTCGATGTTTGTGATGTAGCTGTATGACGTGGCCTGTGTGAAGTCATAGGTGGTGTAGTCGGCCCTCACGATGCGTATCATGGCGTTTTCGCGGTTGACAGTTCTCTCTATGACAGAGGGAACGCCCATGGCGGTAAACTCGTCGCCCACCGTAGTCCATGTATTGCCGTCTGTAGACACCTGCAGTATCCAAGCCACCTGCCAGTCTTGCCATTGGTTGTTGGCGCATATCTCAAACGACACCGTGCCGATGGAGCGCGGCGTGGTGAGGGTGAAATTTGTGATTTCGCTTGCGGGCTTTGTCGGGCTGCCCACCTCGCCATAGATGCGCATGGAGGCTTGTCCGTCGTGATAGTCGGTGTCGTCAAAGTTTGCTCTCACGCCATACATGTGCCATGTCAGTCCGTTGAGCGTGGCGTCTATGGCCTTGCGCGGGCCGTTGCCATTAATGGCGGTAGCAAAATTCTCAAAATCGTATGTCCATGTGTCAGCGTTTGCAGGCAGGGCAAATCCCACCATAGTGAGCAGTGCTGCGATTGCGAGTCTTAGGTTCTTCATAATAGTATGTTATATATAAATGTGTATATGTGGATTATTGTGGATAAACTTGTCTGTGTGCTTATTTCACGACCTTCAGGGCCTTGTCTCTGCCCACCTTCACCATCACGGGCTTTGTGGTGTCCACGCTTATGGTGTTGGTG
>CAMGFM010000219.1 GCA_946055365.1 uncultured Prevotella sp.
TATATATACATAAATTATATGTGCGCCGTCAGCCCTTTGGGGTGATGCAATGTGCGCCGGGCATAGCGTCAGTACATGGAGTGGGGCGTGTCGCAGTTGTGGTGTGGTGTCGTGCCGCGCCACATGTTAATGGCCAGGCGGCATTATGGCGTGTCTGAAGTGCCGCTTTTGCGTGTCTAAAGTGCCACTTTGTTTTCATGAAGTGCCACTCTGTTCTTGTGAAGCGTCACTCTGTTTTCCTAAAATGCCACTCTGCTCTTGTAAGGCGTCATCCCGTTTCCCTAAAAACGTCACTTGCCACTGCGGTGTGCCGTCCGTTGGCCCGCCGTAGTGCTTGCGTGGGTGTCAGTAGAGTCTATTCTTTGAGGCTCTTGATAATGCTGTCGATATAGTCAAGCAGTTCTTCTTTGCCCTGTTTGCTCTCGGAGCTTGTGATGAAGTATGGCGGCAGCTCCTCCCACTGGTCTTTCAGGCTCTTCATCCAGTTTTCTGCGTTTTGCCTGGCCTTTACCGGACCGAGCTTGTCAGCCTTTGTGAACACGATGGCAAATGGTACGGCACTCTCTCCGAGCCAGTTTACAAACTCCACGTCAATCTTCATCGGGTCGTGCCTGATGTCTACGAGTACAAAGGTGTTTACCAGCTGTTCTCTTTGCAGTATGTAGGATGTTATCATCTGGTCGAGCTTCTTCTGCACGGACTTTGACCTCTTGGCAAAGCCATATCCGGGCAGGTCAACGAGATACCATTCGTTGTTGATGATGAAATGGTTGATGAGAAGGGTCTTGCCAGGAGTGGCGGAGGTCTTCGCGAGTCCCTTGTGATTGCAAAGCATGTTTATGAGACTTGACTTGCCCACGTTTGAACGGCCTATAAACGCAAATTCCGCCTTGATGTCCTTGGGACATTGTGAGATGTTGGCGGAGGATATTGTAAACTCTGATTTTTTTATTTCCACGTCTTAAAGAATTATTGGTGATGGTTAATAAGGGCAGTGGGCGGAAAAACATACAGTAAGCCACCGTATGCCATAACCGCAAATCTCTGCAAAGTTACGAAAAATAATTTATTTCTTCCGATGATTTCTCATAAAGTATGGCAGAAGCCTGTTTTTTTAATTATAGCGTGACAAACGTTTGCACGCCAGCGTTTTTTTTATTACCTTTGCACTCGCTTAGGGCTTCATGAAGACGGCTTTCCAATCGTGGAATTTTGAGATGTCTTCATGAAACGGTATGGAATTATATTTTTCAAATAAAAAAAGGTAACAGTTTTCTATGGTTTTACAGAATTTGCAAAACGACTTTAAGGGTGTTAACTGGAAGCACGAGATCGACGTGCGTGACTTTATTCAGGCCAACTATGAGCCGTATGACGGTGACGAGAGCTTTCTCGCAGGTCCTACAGCCAAGACAAACGCACTTTGGTCTAAGCTTTCCGAGATGTTTGTGGTGGAGCGCGAAAAAGGAGTCTATGACGCAGAGACCACGCTGCCGCAGTCTATCGACACCTATGGTGCTGGATATATAGACAAGGACAACGAGGTGGTAGTGGGCTTGCAGACAGACGCTCCTCTCAAGCGAGGCATATTCCCTAAAGGCGGCATACGCATGGTGGAGAAGGCACTCAATAGCTATGGCTATAAGCTCGACCCTGCCACAAAGACCATATTCACCAAATATCGTAAGACACATAACGAGGGCGTGTTCTCGGCCTACAACGACGACATCAAGGCTGCGCGCCACGCACACATCATTACAGGTCTGCCCGATGCCTACGGACGCGGACGCATCATCGGCGACTATCGCCGTGTGGCTCTCTATGGCACCACAAACCTCATCGAGGAGAAGAAGCGTTATCTCAAGCGCATCGACATACAGGAGTTTACCGAGGAGATAGTGCGCCACCGCGAGGAGGTGACAGAGCAGATCAATGCCCTCAAGCAGTTTGAGCGCATGTGTGCGTCCTATGGCTTTGATGTCACCAAGCCCGCCACAAACGCCAGGGAGGCCGTGCAGTGGACTTACTTCGGCTATCTCGGCGCGGTGAAAGACCAGGACGGAGCCGCAATGTCACTTGGCCGTGTGTGTGCGTTTCTCGACATCTATATACAGCGCGACCTCAAGAACGGCAGCCTCACCGAGGAGGAGGCACAGGAGCTTATAGATCAGATGATCATGAAGTTGCGCATCGTGCGCTTCCTCCGCACGCCCGAATACAACGACCTCTTCAGCGGCGACCCGATATGGGCTACAGCCTCTATCGGCGGCATGGGCGTGGACGGACGCTCCATGGTCACGAAGACCGACTATCGTTTCCTCCACACGCTCTATAACATGGGTCCGTCGCCAGAGCCAAACCTCACGGTGCTGTGGAGCGAGCGTCTGCCTGAGCCTTGGAAGAAATATTGTGCCAAGGTGAGCGTACACACGAGTGCCATACAGTATGAGAACGACGACCTTATGCGTCCCGATCTTGGCGATGACTATGGCATAGCATGTTGCGTTAGCCCCATGAAAATAGGCAAGCAGATGCAGTTCTTTGGCGCACGAGCCAATCTGGCCAAGTGTATGCTCTATGCCATTAACGGCGGACGCGACGAAATGAGCGGCGAACAGATTGCCCCGCGCTTCTCTCCCATCACTGGCGACTGGCTCGTCTATGAGGAATTTATGCCCAAGTTTGAGCAGATGATGCGCTGGCTTGCCAAGACCTATGTCAATGCGCTCAAGATCATACACTACATGCACGACAAGTATGACTATGAGGCGTTTGAGATGGCTCTCCATGACGGCGATGTGGAGCGCACTCGTGCCACAGGCATTGCAGGCATATCCATAGTGGCCGACTCCATAGCTGCCATGAAGAACTGCAAGGTGCGCATAATACGCGATGAGACAGGCCTTGCCGTAGACTACAAGATAGAAGAGGGCGAGTACATACCCTTTGGCAATGACTATGACGAGACCGACCAGATAGCCGTAGACCTCACGGAGAAGTTTATGGAGTATCTGCGCCAGCACCGCACTTACCGCAACGCCATACCCACTCAGAGTCTGCTCACCATCACATCAAATGTGGTGTATGGACGCAACACGGGAGCCACTCCCGACGGCAGGGCAAAGGGCGTGCCTTTCGCGCCGGGCGCAAACCCCATGAACGCACGCGACGTGAAGGGTGCCGTGGCTGCCCTCGCCTCTGTGGCAAAGCTCCCGTTCCAGCACTCGCGTGAC
>CAMGFM010000220.1 GCA_946055365.1 uncultured Prevotella sp.
CATCTCGCCCACTGCCGTCTTTCGCAGTTTTGACACTATCTGTCGGCAAGTAGCCAACCGCATGCCCGACATCGCCGCCTTTGCCTCGCGACACGACCTCATTCTCTTTGTGTCGGGGCGCAAGAGCAGCAACGGCAAGGTGCTTTTCAACGAGTGCATGGCTGTCAATCCCAACAGCCATCAGATTGAGAGCGACGCGGAGATAGATTTGCGATGGTTTGAGGGCATCAGTACAGTGGGCATCTGCGGCGCGACAAGCACGCCGAAGTGGCTTATGGAGCAGTGTCGCGACCGCATACTCGAGATGTTGGGATAAGGGCGTCGTCAAGTGCCGCCGCTTGCGCGCGGTGGCAGCCGTTCACGACAGCAAAAAACGGCAAAGGCGTTGCCATGGCCACGCGTGTGGCTTTGTGCAGCTCCTTTGCCGTCCTTTCACATTAGGGCTTTTGTCCGCTTGTCTTTGGAGTCTCCTCCTGTCACATTCGCGTTTCTGCCCAGTTTTTTTGCTGTTGTCTTGTCTTTCTCTCTCCTTGTCGTTCTCTGTATGGTGTTTTGCCATGCGTAGGGCCTTACATTGGCTCGTTGGCGTCATACTTTGTGTTGTCAAGTCTTTTCATCTCGTTGACGAGAGTCTTTAGTTTAGTCTTCGGCAGCGCGAGGCTCACCGGTCGGTTGAGGATGTAGCTGAATGTTACTGTCTCTTTGGCTATGTTTATGTGGCTTATGTGTTTTCTGCTTATAACATAGCTCCTGCTCACCTTGATGAATACAGAGTCAAAGTCGATGTTTTCAGCCAGCATGTTGCACAGATTGGAGAGTCCGATAGGCACGAGAAAGGCATTGCCATTGATGTAGTGTACATAGGTGAAATGGTCTTCGGCCTTCAGATAGGTTATCAGCTCGGTGTCTATGCTATAATATTCGTTTCTGTTGTAGATGCTGATTTTCATTTTTCTTCTTTTTTGTCAGGCTGTCGGTCATTGCCGCATGTGCGGTGAGTCCCTTCCGTGCGTGTGTGTGAGTTCTCCCGTCGGGCATACCTCTCTTTTTAGACGGCCTGTCTGCAAAGTTAGTGAATAAGTGTTTGATTTGTGTTTTTTTGCATAATCCTTTCGTGAAAGTCGTGTCAACTTTCGTGAGAGTCTTTTTGCGGCAGATGCTTTGCAGGTGCAGCATAGTCTCTTGTGTCTGTTTCCTTTTTGTGTGTCAAGTGTCCTTTGTCATGTCAATCCCCTACATTCGTGTCGGGTGCAACTTCTTGTTTTGTTTTGTAAATGGTGGCTGTGCCAGTCGTCGGTTACAGAGACATCGCTGCCAGGCATTTGTCCGCGGCCGTTATCCTGCTGTCATCTTCTTCTCTGTTTGCCCTTTTATGTGTCAAAGGGCGTAAAGGTAACCGCCCGTATGAGAAAAAATGTTTTTATGTCCCCAAAAAAACACGCCCGTTCTTGCATGTGTCGCGCAAAGTCGCTATTTTTGTCACTACCAACCAATAAGTCTTTACATCATGAACATCAAGAACATCTTTGACCAGATACGGTCACACTTCACTGTCATGCAAGACATGGAAGACGAGAGGGAGATTGTGGCGCAGATAACAGGCGGCGTGACATTTCGCGGTGCAAACCTCTGGGTGCTGGTCTTCGCCATTTTCATAGCGTCGCTCGGTCTCAACGTCAATTCCACGGCAGTTATCATTGGAGCCATGCTCATCTCGCCGCTCATGGGGCCCATCATAGGCATGGGTCTTGCCATTGGCATCAACGACTTTGGCCTGTTGCGGCGTGCGGCGAAGAACTTTGGCATAGCCACGGTCATAAGCATACTCACGGCCATGGTCTATTTTCTCGTCACGCCGCTCGGCGAGGCCCAGTCAGAGCTGCTTGCGCGCACGTCGCCCACCATCTATGACGTGCTGATAGCCACCTTTGGCGGTGCGGCAGGCATACTTGCCCTCTGCACAAAGGGCAAGGGCAATGTCATTCCAGGCGTGGCCATCGCCACGGCCCTCATGCCGCCGCTGTGTACGGCAGGCTACGGACTCGCCACTGGTCATCTGCTCTATTTTCTCGGTGCTTTCTACCTTTTCTTCATCAACACCGTCTTCATCAGTCTCTCCACTTACGTCGGCGTGCGCCTCATGCGCTTTCACCGCAAGGAGTTTATCGACAGCTCACAGGCCAAGAGGTCGCAGAGGGCGGTCATGATTATAGCCATAGTCACCGTCATACCGTCGCTGTTGATGACCGTTGGCATAGTGCGCCGCAGCATCTATGACAACAATCTCAGGCGTTTTGTCAAGACAGAGCTGTCGCAGACAGGCACGCAGGTCATATCCAGCGGATGGGACTCCGACCTCAAGAGCGTGGATGTCGTGGCTGTGGGGCGGGAGATAAGCGACTCCACCATAAAAGTGGCACAGAAAAACCTCGTGCATTACAGTCTCGGCGGCTACAGTCTCAATGTCATACAGGGAGAAAAGTCTGACAGCGCGCTCATACTGAGCCGCAGCCGACAGATAAGCCGCAGTAGCGCGGAAGACAGGCAGAAGATGCTTGAGATGTCGGCGAAGATGGCTGAGATGGCAGACCGCCTTGAGCCTTACGCACGCCTTGAACAGCTCGCCCCGGAGATACAGGCAGAGGTGAAAGGACTCTTTCCGCAGGTGTCCGCGCTCGGACTTGCGCGAATGGTGCAGGTGTTGCGAGACACCACGGCCACAAGGCATTATGTGGCAGCCACCGTGTCGCTTGACAGCAAGGCACGCCTGACTGCCGAAGAGCGCGTCAGGCTGAGACAATGGCTAAAGGCAAGGGTCAAGGCCGACAGTCTCGTGGTGTATTATTAGACACCTGCGCGCGTCTTTGCGGCATCTGTTCCTGATAAAAAGCCGTCTTTCTTAGGCAAAGGCGGCTTTTTTATTGCCGCAGGCACACTGTGCGATAGGCAAAGAGCCACTCTGTGATTGCCAAGTGCCACTTTGTGATAGCCAAGTGCCACTTTGTTATTCTCCAAGTGCCGCTTTCTTGTTTTCAACGTGTAGCCATGCCACATCAATGCCGCCTTGCAAGGCCGTGGAGGCGGCTTTTTGTCATTCGGAGGCTTGTCGAGAGCATCACCATATAGGTGTTACAAATGTGTGTGATCGTTTTAAAAAATTGATACTTGTCATCATTTAGTGGGTTTATTTGAAAAATAAGTGTTACC
>CAMGFM010000221.1 GCA_946055365.1 uncultured Prevotella sp.
ATAGACAAGCCCGAGCACTCCTATAAGTCGCTTGAGGAGATGCTGCAACACGTGGAGGGACTGTGCCAGAAGCTGGAGCTGCCCTACCATATACTGCGTCTCTGCGGCGGCGACATGAGTTTCACCTCTGCCATCTGCTATGACTTTGAGGTGTGGAGTGCCGCACAGATCCGTTGGCTTGAGGTGTCTTCTGTGTCCAACTTTGAGAGCTATCAGGCCAACCGCCTGCATTGCCGCTACAGAAATGCAGAGACAAAGAAAATTGAGCTGTGCCACACTCTCAACGGCTCGGCTCTGGCTCTGCCGCGCATCGTGGCCGCCATCCTCGAGAACAACCAGACACCTGAAGGCATCATCGTGCCGAAGGCTCTCGTGCCATATTGCGGATTTGAAATGATTGACGACAAGAACTTCTGATTGTCATCCCCTGACTGTGGCTGTGGTCACAATGCCTGTATGCGGTGCAGACGCATACAGGCATGACATTCGGCAAGTAGAAAGGGCATACAAAGCAACCAGCCACACCCTACCTCACAAGCCGTGCACGGCACTCATAATCATGTAAGCCTGTCGTACATAGTGCAGAAGTGGCACTTTCTTGGTTGGAAAGTGCCACTCTACAAATGTAAAAAGGCACTTTGGCATATAAAAAGTGGCTCTGTGTACAATTATGGAGGATTATCCAACCAATGACACGCCACTATACATTATAAAACGACCTATAACAACAATCCTTTACAATCCATTAACAGCAAAGACATTCCCCTATGAACAAAATCGTCTTGAAAAAGCAGCTGTCAGAAAAGGTATTTCTCTTTGAAATAGAAGCACCGCTGATAGCACGCAGCCGCAAGGCCGGCAACTTTATCATCGTAAGAGTCGGAGCAAACGGTGAACGTATGCCACTGACAATCGCCGATGCAAACATCAATAAAGGCACCATCACCATCGTAGTGCAGAAAGTGGGACTATCTTCCACCAAACTATGCGCTCTTCAGGAGGGAGACTATATCACCGATGTGGTGGGACCGCTCGGCAATCCAACGCATATAGAGAATTTCGGCACAGTCGTATGTGCAGGAGGCGGCGTAGGCACCGCTCCCCTACTGCCCATCATCAGGGCTCTTAAAGCCGCCGGCAACAGGGTGTTGTCCGTAATAGCAGGCAGAAGCAAGGACTTGGTCATCATGGAAGACGAGGTGAGGGAGAGCAGTGACGAACTCATCATCATGACCGACGACGGCAGCCACGGCGAAAAGGGCGTTGTGACCGTGGGCATTGAGAAATTTATCAATCAAGAACACGTCGACCGCGTGTTTGCCATAGGCCCTCCCATCATGATGAAGTTCTGCTGTATGCTCACACAGCGTTATAACATACACACGGAGGTGTCTCTCAACACCATCATGGTGGACGGCACTGGCATGTGTGGCGCATGTCGTCTGTCTATAGGCGGCAAGACAAAGTTTGTGTGCATCGACGGACCCGAGTTTGACGGCTCGCTCGTTGACTGGGACGAAATGCTCAAACGCATGGGTACATTCAAAAATGCAGAACGCGAGGAGATGGAACACTATGAGGAGCATCTCATAGGCAACACAAAGGAAGAGACACACGCGCCACATCACCTTGATAGCGACAACATTCAGGTGTGCGAGACAATAGAGGAGCTTACCGACCGCAACGCAGAATGGAGAAAGTCGCTCAGAACCGCACTCAGCCCCAAGGAACGCAAGAGCATAGAGCGCGTGAAGATGCCTGAACTTGACAGCGAATACCGTTCAAGGACAAGAAACGAAGAGGTAAACATCGGACTGTCTAGAGAAATGGCCCTTGTTGAAGCCAAAAGATGTCTCGACTGCGGCAAACCGTCGTGCGTTGAAGGCTGTCCGGTGGGCATAGACATCCCTTCATTTATAAAGAACATAGAGCGCGGACAGTTCCTTGCAGCAGCAAGAGTACTGAAAAACACGTCGTCACTGCCTGCCGTATGCGGCAGAGTGTGTCCGCAGGAGAAGCAGTGCGAGAGCAGATGTATACACTTGAAGATGAATGAGCCGGCTGTTGCCATAGGCTATCTTGAAAGATTTGCTGCCGACTATGAGCGCGAGAGCGGCATGACTGTCGCAGCCGAGCCAAAGGAAAGCAACGGCATAAAGGTGGCAGTGGTGGGCTCTGGCCCCGCAGGACTGAGCTTTGCGGGCGACATGGCAAAGCAGGGATTTGAAGTGCATGTGTTTGAGGCACTGCACGAGATTGGCGGAGTGCTGAAATATGGCATACCCGAGTTCAGACTGCCCAACCATATCGTCGACGCTGAGATAGACAACCTCAAGAGGATGGGCGTGGTATTCGTGACCGACTGCATCGTGGGCAAGACTATAAGCGTGGAACAGCTGAAGGAGGACGGATTTAAGGGCATATTCGTAGCTTCAGGAGCAGGTCTGCCCAACTTTATGGGCATAAAGGGCGAAAACGCCATCAACATCATGTCGTCAAACGAATATCTCACGCGCGTGAACCTCATGGATGCTGCCAATCCAGTGTCTGACACGCCCATGAATATCGGCAAAAACGTACTTGTGGTGGGCGGTGGCAACACTGCCATGGACTCATGCCGCACAGCAAGACGTCTCGGAGGCAAGGTTACTCTCGTGTACAGACGCTCGGAGGAAGAAATGCCTGCGCGTCTTGAAGAGGTGAAGCACGCCAAAGAGGAAGGCATTGACTTCTTGACTCTCCACAACCCCATAGAATATCTCATGGACGAGAACGGTGCCGTGCGCGCAGCCGTACTTCAGAAGATGCAACTCGGCGAACCTGATGCAAGCGGCAGGCGATCACCCGTGCCAATAGAGGGAGCGACGGTCACCATTGACGTAGATCAGGTAATTGTGGCCGTTGGCGTGTCGCCCAACCCACTCGTGCCGCGTTCTATCGACGGACTTGAGCTGGGCAGGAAAAGCACTATCGTCGTTGACGACAAGATGCAGAGCTCACGGCATGATATTTACGCTGGCGGAGACATCGTGCGCGGCGGCGCAACAGTGATACTTGCCATGGGCGACGGCCGACGCGCGGCTCTCAACATGAGTGCCCAGCTACTGTCTGAGGCATAGACAGACAAGGACACAGCTGACTGCCACTGGCTCACCTATATATATAATAAGGTGTAAGTGGGGCAAATAATACAGTGCAAG
>CAMGFM010000222.1 GCA_946055365.1 uncultured Prevotella sp.
ATGGGTCTCGGGGTCAGGCACGCTGTCTTCACGTCGGCACGTGACATTCAGGTGCTGGCAAGGCGGCATGTTGGTGTCGTCAGAAGTGACACCCTTGCTCTGTCAAGCGGCACTTTGGTGTTGAGAAAGACCCTCTTGTGTTGAAAAAGCGGCACCCTTGTGCCTAAAAGCGACACCCTTGTGTTGCGAAAGTGGCACTTTTGTGTTGCAAAAGTGCCACTTTGATGTTGAAAAAGAGGCACTTTTGTGTTGCGAAAGCGGCACTTTGTCATCGGCAGGTGTCATGGCTCATTGACGATATTGCTTGTTGCCGTCGTTAAGGCATGGCTACGATTGTATAAAGCCCGTGCTTCTTTGTGCGTCACGGCGTGTCGTCAGACATGTGTGTTATAGCTTTGCATGACAAATACGGACAACTCTGAATACTAATTTCCACTAAAACCAGTAGCAATATGAAACCTACAATCAAGCAACTACTCAATCTATCTTTCTGTTCGCTGATGATGCTGGGCACGGCGCAGCATGCAGACGCGCAGAAGGTAGTATTTCCTCAAAGACAGCAGGCAGGTGTGGCGCACATGCAGTCACAAGGCGGCACCTATACGCTCAAGAATGACTTGCTCTCTGCCTCTTTCACGCAGAGAGACGGCAAACTCGTGTTTGACGGGTGTCAGGAGATGGATCTCATGCCCTCGCATGAGCTTTTTCGCGTGGCTCTTGCCGACGGCACACGTTTCTCTTCATGCGACATGACCCTCTCAGAGGTAAGTACGGAAAATCTCGCCGCTGACGCAAAGTCTGCCAACGGGGCGGAGCGTTTTGCAGGCAAGGCCCTGAAAGCGACGTTTCGTCATGGCGATTTCACGATAACATGGCGTGCCGTGCTGCGCGACGGCTCACACTACCTGCGCACAGAGATGTCTGTCAGCACGTCAGCAGACCACAAGATGGCATCGCTGACACCTATGGTATATGCCGTGGACAACCGCAAGGCAAAGTCTGCCCCCGTGCTTGTGGGCAACACGCGCGGAGCATTGCTCTTGAGCGACAAGATATTTGCAGGACTCGAGACACCGATGGGACTTAACACCAACAATCTCGACGGTATAGGCGCAGACGCTGCCACACGTGACATCGTGCCAGTGGAGGGCAACTGGGTAAGGCCCGCTGTCCTGCACGCAGGCGACACCTGGAGCGTCAGCTCAGTTGTGGGTATCGTGGCAAAAGGGCAGGCCAGACGCTCGTTTCTTGCATACAGCGAGCGCGAGAGGGCAGTGCCATGGAGGGCAATGCCAGTGTATATATCATGGTATGAGTTGAATATAGACCGCAACAACGCCAAGGGCAACGCCGGAGTGTATGACGCGCAAGACCCTGACAACCTCAAGGGTGACTATAGCGGCAATATGACCGAGGAACAGTGTACAGACGTGGTGCGCCATTGGAAGGAGCATTTCTATGATGTATATCACAAGGCTCCCGTGGCGTTTGTCTTTGACGACGGATGGGACGCTTACGGCACATGGACTTTCTCTTCGAACTTTCCCAACGGCTTCAGCGGCGCGGACAACATCGCAAAAGAGATGGGGGCAGGCATAGGAGCATGGCTCGGACCAGTGGGCGGATATGGCGAAAGCGGCACATACCGACGCGGCTATTGGAAAGACCGTGGCGGCATGCAGCTCAGCAACAGAAAATACTATGACTATTTCGTAAAATGCTCGGGCGACATGATCGACCGCTATGACTTCCGCTTCTTCAAATATGACGGTATATCGGCGCAGGCCTCGGCTGTGGGCCCGGACTTGACCGACGCAGGCATAGAAAACTGCGAGGCCATCATCTCCATAGAGCGCGACGTGCGAGAGAAACGCCCCGACATATTCTACAACACCACGGTAGGCACGTGGGCTTCACCGTTCTGGTTTCATTACACCGATGCCGTGTGGCGTCAGGAGGGAGACTTTGGCACCACGGGTGTGGGCGACGACCGCGAGCAATGGATAACCTACCGTGACCGTCTTGTATATCAGAACTTTGTGGAACGCTCTCCTATATGTCCCATAAACACTCTCATGACACACGGATTCATACTGTCGGAGTTTGGTGAGGTGTCCAAGACAATGGATTATGACGGTATATTGCGCGAGATGCGCTGTGCCTTTGCCTGTGGCTCGGGCATGGTGGAGCTATATACCGACTATAAGCTCATGGACAGCATCAAGGACCGCAAGGGAAAGGCAGGGGTTCTCTGGAAAGACCTCGCCGACTGCATGGACTGGCAGACTCGCAACGCAGACGTGCTGCCCGACATACATTGGGTGGGCGGCAATCCTTGGGACGGACAGCATGCCAATGTCTATGGCTGGGCTTCATGGAACGGCAAGAAGACAACCCTCGCCCTGAGAAACCCCGATGTCAAGGAACAGACCATAACGCTCACGCTGAGAGAGGCGTTTGACATTCCCGAATATATAAAGACCACGGTCACGTTGAGCAGTTCTTTCAAAGACCAGGCCATAGGCGGCAAGAACGGCATGAGGGGACTGGCCATGAAAAAGGCTGTTGACATAGACCAGACTCTCACGCTGGTGTTGCCTGCATCGTCCGTGTTTGTGTTTGAGGGCAGGGATAACGGCAACTTTGATTTCGGTGCGGCAAACAAATGACACGCCCCCTTGCCTTTCTTGAGGCACGGCAGAGGTAGAGACTGCGGCTGCGTGCTTGCCTGCAATGCCCAAATGTGGAATATAGTGCCAACGTCTGGAAGGTAATAGTGCCAATGTTTGTAACGTAATAGTGCCAACGTTTGGAAAGTAACGCCAAAGTCTGGAATGTAATGCCATCGCCTGAAAAGTGTCGGTGGCAGAAAGTATGCCCTATAAATGTCGGTGCAATGTTGTGTATATGAATATAATTTTGTAACTTTGCACCTGCATCCAAAAACAGAGACGATTGCACCGCTAATAGTCATTGTGCGTGCAACCGTTTGTCTGTCATCTTGACGATGAAATGTGTCTGTCGCATGTCATTATATGCGCAGATGCTGGTCATGCACCCGTAGTTCAATGGATAGAATGGCGGATTCCGGTTCCGCTGATTAGGGTTCGATTCCCTACAGGTGTACCTCCTTCGCCTTCCGCCCATGTGATGCTATGACATGAGCGGAAGGCATTCCTTTTAT
>CAMGFM010000223.1 GCA_946055365.1 uncultured Prevotella sp.
GTCGGGATAGGTGTAATAGCCGCCAGGGTTTACCTTAGACTCTGCCGACATCGTAGTAACGCCAAGCGTACACATATTGTCGCGTATGAACTGTGGCTCACGTGTGGAGTAGGATATGTCAACGTCGTGGTCGAAGATGCGCATGGCAAACGTCAGTTGTGCAAGCTGTCGGTCGTTGACAAAACAGTTGGGCTGGAAGCCCTCGTTTTGCGCAGGTCGCATACGCGGAAAGTTTACCGAGTATTTTGTGCGCCAATAATGTTTTTGCAGATAGCGCAGATGATGGGCCATCATCACCACATCCGTGCGCCATTCTTTCTCCAATCCGAGCAGCGCGCCCATGCCTATGCTGTGTACGCCAGCCATTCCCATGCGGTCAAAGCCGTTGACGCGCCACTCGAAGTTTGATTTCATGCCAGCAGGATGATATATCTTGTAGTTGTCGCGGTGATAAGTCTCCTGAAAGCATATCACGCCGTTGAGTCCGTGTCCTATGAGCAGGCTATAGTCCTCAGTCTTGAGCGGCATCACCTCTATCTTGATGTTTGAAAAATATCTTTTGGCAATGTCAATGGCCTTTGCGAGATAAGGCACACCTGCCTTTGCAGGGTTTTCGCCCGTCACGAGCAGTATGTTCTCAAATGGAGCGAGCCGTTTGATGGCCTTATATTCGTTTTCTATCTGTTCGGGCGTGAGTATAGTGCGCTTCATCGGATTGGAACGGTGAAATCCGCAGTACACACACGAGTTTGAGCATGAGTTGGTGATGTATAGAGGAATGAACATTGACATTGTGCGTCCAAATCTCTCCTCCGTATATTTCCTTGACAGCCGCGCCATGACCTCAAGCCAGGGCTCTGCCGCTGGAGATACCAGTGCCATGAAGTCCTCCACGTCACAATGCTGTTTTGCCAATGCACGTCTCACGTCGGCATCTGTCTTTTGCGCTATGCGTGCGGTGGTCTCGTCCCAGCTTATTTTAGCTAATTCGTCTGAAAACATTTTTCTTCTTTATAATAATTTTCTCTTTTTGAGGGTTGTCAATAAGCCCCTCCTCGTCTCAGTCTTGAATACTTACATGGCAGAAAGAGCCTGTCACTGTCAGTATAATGGTGTGCCATGACCGTGCCGTCCTTTTTGGGGTTGTAGCAAGAGCCTTCATCGGGGCGCAAGGGTTGGCACTTTGTTCTTTTAGTGGGAATATTGCATTTGCAAAGTGGCACTTTGCGCTTACAGAGTGCCACTTCACGTTTGCCAAGTGCCACTTTACGCTTGCCAAGTGGCGCTTGGCTTTTTCTTAGTGAAATATCGCATTTTGCAGGGTTATGCTTTGCGTTTGCATGGTGTCGCTTTCTGACTATCCCAAGAGCCGTTTTCCGTGGTTTTACAGCGTCATATATCCAGCACAAAGCTCTGCATTGTGCGCAGGTCTATTGTCCATAGCCTGTCCACAAGAGGCTCTCCATAGCCACAGATGAGCTGCAACACCTGCGCAGCCTCCACACTTCCCACTATTGCGGGTGTCACTCCCGTCACCTGTTTGCCGGGATGGGGCATGGATAGAGTAGCCTGCTCGTCGGGATGCAGGCTGCGGTAGGTGGCATGTCCCTTGCACAGCACCGCCACCTGCCCGTCCAGTCCGCATATAGCACCGTGTACAAAAGGCCTGTGCTGTCTTGCGCAGGCGTCGCTGATGATGTAGCGTGCCTTAAAATTGTCCGTTCCGTCCACCACTATGTCATATCGCGCCACCAAGTCGTCGGCGTTGTCGCTGTCGAGGCGTGTGTCATAGGCGTTCACGCTTATTGACGAGTTGAGCGACAGCAGTCGGCGGCGTGCGCAGAGAGCTTTCTTCTGTCCCACTTCGCTTTCGCTGTACAGCACCTGTCGGTGCAAGTTGGTCACGCTCACCACGTCATCGTCAACAAGCCCAATATGGCCCACGCCAGCCCCGGCGAGATATATGGCAATGGGCGACCCCAGTCCGCCCACGCCCACTATCAGCACCTTTGCCGCAGCCAGTCTTCTCTGTCCTTGCGGCCCTATCTCAGGCAGTATGAGCTGTCTGCGGTATCTGTCTTCCATTGTTGTCATGTGCCTGAACTTATTTTGTTTATAGCTTGCGCAGGTCGTGCGAGAGCTTTGCGGCACAGAAGTTGGGCCCGCACATCGTGCAGTATTCGCCGTCGGTGTGTCCAGCCTCCTCAAAGTACTGCAATGCCCTCTCCGGGTCAAGCGACAGATGGAACTGGTCGCGCCAGCGGAAGTCAAAGCGTGCTTTGGAGAGGGCGTTGTCGCGTACCTGCGCCCCGGGATGGCCCTTGGCAAGGTCGGCAGCGTGTGCCGCAATCTTATAGGTCACCACACCCGTCCTCACATCCTCACGGTTGGGCAGTGCGAGATGCTCCTTGGGTGTCACATAGCACAGCATTGCCGTGCCGAGCCATGCTATCTGTGCGCCGCCTATGGCACTCGTGATGTGGTCATAGCCCGGTGCTATGTCGGTCACGATGGGTCCGAGCGTATAGAAAGGAGCCTCATGGCAGTGGTCGAGCTGGCGCTCCATGTTCTCCTTGATCTTGTGCATAGGCACGTGTCCCGGTCCTTCGATGAACGCCTGCACGTTTTTGTCCCACGCACGTGTCACAAGCTCGCCCATAGTGTCGAGTTCGGCAAACTGTGCAGCGTCGTTTGCGTCTGCCGTACAGCCCGGCCGCAGTCCGTCACCCAGCGAGAGAGCCACGTCATACTGTGCCACGATGTCGCAGATGTCGTCAAAATGCTCGTAGAGGAACGACTCCCTGTCGTGTATGAGGCACCACTTGCTCATGATAGAGCCGCCGCGGCTCACGATGCCGCACAGTCGGGTGTCGGCGAGATGCACGTTTTGGCGGCGTATGCCAGCGTGTATGGTGAAATAGTCAACGCCCTGCTCGCATTGTTCTATGAGAGTGTCCTTGTAAATGTCCCATGTCAGGTCTTCGACGCGCCCGTTCACCTTCTCGAGAGCCTGATAGATAGGCACAGTACCCACTGGCACGGGACAGTTGCGCACTATCCATTCCCTTGTCTCGTGTATGTTGTTGCCCGTAGAGAGGTCCATCAGCGTGTCGCCGCCCCATTTGCACGACCACACAGCCTTGTCCACCTCCTCGTCTATGCTCGACGTAGTGGCAG
>CAMGFM010000224.1 GCA_946055365.1 uncultured Prevotella sp.
GGTTGCGCCCGACACGTATCAGGGTATAAGACTATGAAGAAGATTTTGAGCCTTGCGGTGTTGCTGGTTGTAGTCGCGGTGTTTGTGTCATGCGGAAAGTCAAGGCTGGCTGCCGCCGTGGAGAATGCAAACAAGGATTGTCCAGTGTCCTTGGGCATGGTGGGAGAGATGACAAGTATGGAGATGGTGGGCGACGACGTGATGATTACCTACAGCTTAGACGAGTCGCTGGTGAACATTTCATTTATCGCGTCAAACAAGGAGATGCTCAAAGACAACGCCATGGAAATGTTAAGCAGTCCCAAAGGCGACATAAAGACAGTGTTAGAGGAGCTGTCGCGCGCCGACGCTGGGCTGGTGTTGAGGTTTGTGGGCCGTGACAGCGAGGAGCGTGCCGACATAAGGCTTGACAGCAAGGAAATAAAGTTGCTTCTTGACGGAGATGTGCAGAAAGACCCTCATGCGGTGTTGAAAGGACAGGTAGATATAACCAACAAACAGTGTCCAATGAAGATAGAGACGGGCATGACCATCACACACCTGACGCTGGAGGACGGCTGTGTAGTGTATAATGTGGAATGTGACGAGAACCTCTATTCCATTGCGCAGATAAGGGCAAACATCGTGCAGGCAAGAGAAGGCATCGTGGAGTTTCTCAAGTCAGGCGACCCATCCGTGAAAGTGTTTGTGGACGTGTGCAAGGAGGCTCATTGCGACATAGCCTATAGGTATGTGGGCGACAGCTCGGGTGACACTTGCCTGATAAAGGTGTCGTGTGACGAGCTTTGACTTTGGGCTTGACGCAAATAGGCTCTGCGTCTTTTGCTCTCTCATGGAGCGGTGTCGATAACGCTCTTTGGGGCTCGCGTGACTTCAAGTCTCACTGTCATGCCTGAGATCACTTGTTACGAGTGACTCAGGCGTGCGACTTTGGCAGGCACGGCGGTTGTTTCATACGGCGTAATGTGCAGTCCTGCTTTACTATAAGAAAGCGCGAGACACACGGGGAGGGTGTGTCATGATAGTCTCTTTCTCCTTATTCAGCCGCCAAAGTGGCTCTTTCGTTTGGTAAAAGTGACGCTTTTCGTGCGCAAAGTGCGCCTTTGCCTATACAAAAGTGGCACTTTTTTTTCGTGCGTTGCCGTGTGTCATGTCGGCGGTAGTGTGTTTTTGTTTGCGTCACGCCCGCCTTGCGTGTCAGAGATAGCCATGTTCAGAGTTTCATGAGTGTCACTTTCCATGTCATCCCCGTGTTTATCATCAGCTGACGTGGCTGCACCGTGCCGTTCGGGTTGCTGTTCTTGCCATAGGAATAGCAGGCATTGGCATGTAGACGCACGTTTTGGTTGTTGCCTACGGGGTAGTATTCCACGCCTGCACCCAAGCGTGTCAGTTCCGTGCCTGCATATACGCATGGGTCGGCATCGCTGTCGGTGGTGTTAGCCTCATAAGTCATCTTTGCCATGACGGCACATTTCTTTGACAGCGTGTGTCTCCACTCTGCTATGACCGACACGTCCTTGAAGAGGAAGGCGTGTCCTTGCGCCGCGCGGTTCATGATGTCGAGTTGCAGGCGCGATTTTCCGAATGTCAGCTGATGGCCCAGCGCGACATACCATATCATCTTGCCAGGCTTATACTCCGTCATGTTGGCGGTGTAGACGGTGTTTAGGATGCCGTGTTTGCCCGTCCACGCAAGTCCGTAGGCATACATGTCGCCGTCGGGAGTGTTGAACGGACTCTCGCACACCTGCGCCGTAAGGAGGTCTTTGCCGTCGTTGGGGGTGTAGGAGACGTTCACGCCAAACGTGAAGCAGGGGATGTTATACCAAAATTCTGATGAGAAGTACATGTCAATTGGCGTGCGCTCATATTCAAAGCTGCCTATGTTGACAGGCTGTTTGCCTGCCGAGACACTCCATTGGCTGTTTGCCTGCCACGCAAGATACGCCCAGTCGGTGGCATCAAAGAGGCTCTGGTCTTTGTGGGCCTTGTTGAGCCTTTGGCGATAGTGCCATGTGAGTGCGTCGACTATCTTGCCGTCAAGCTCAAAATTGAGATACTTGCCCTTAAATCCCGAATTGGGCTTGTGGGCTGTGCCGTCGCGGTAGTCGCGCTGATAGTCCATGCGCACTTCTCCATATACTTTGAGCAGGTGGTCGCTTTGTGCCGAGACACAGTGGCTGGACAGTAGGAGGCAACACGGCAGTAGCAGTTGTTTCATAATATAAAAAATGTAGGCAAGTTGCCGTCGTCTGCCGTAGGTGCGCATTGGTGCGGTCTTGTGTGGCTTATGGGCAACAGTCATTAGGTAGGTAGTTTCTTAAAAAAATATATACGGTAATGTTATCAGGCGGTTTGCCGTCGTTTTTTTATGGGGCGTGGCGTTTATATGCAAAGATAGTGCAAGGCGAGAGGAATAGAGCTTGCTCTGATTTCCGAGCCGCAGCCTATCTTATGCAAAGATAGTGCAAGCCGAAAGAATTTACATAATATAGGTTGCACCTCGGAAATTAGAGCAAGCTCTGTCTTCTTTTGGTTTGCACTATATATCTCTCAGTTTGCACTATCTTAAATGAGTGTTCAGTGTGCGTTTAATAGGCAGCCTTTGCGTCTGTGGTGCCGTTGTTGTCGCAGATGAGGTTTTCGCCTGTCATGTCTTCGGGCTTCTCAAGTCCCAGTATGTGGAGTATTGATGGAGCCACGTCGGCGAGTCTGCCGTCTTTGACGGTGGCAGAGTTGTTGTCGGTGACGTAGATGAACGGCACGGGGTTGAGCGAGTGTGCGGTGTTGGGCGTGCCGTCCTCGTTGATGGCGTTGTCGGCGTTGCCATGGTCGGCGATGATGATGGTCTCATAGCCGTTTGCGCTGGCAGTCTCCACCACTTCTTTCACGCAGTTGTCGATGGCGTGTACGGCCTTGGCGATGGCATTATAGATGCCAGTGTGTCCCACCATGTCGCCGTTGGCGAAATTGACCACAATGAAGTCATACACTTCGGTCTTGATGGCCTCCACGAGCTTGTCCTTTACCTCATACGCGCTCATTTCGGGCTTGAGGTCATAGGTTGCCACCTTGGGAGACGGCACGAGTATGCGGTCTTCGCCCTCATAGGGAGCCTCGCGTCCGCCGTTGAAGAAGAAGGTGACGTGGGCATATTTCTCCGTCTCTGCG
>CAMGFM010000225.1 GCA_946055365.1 uncultured Prevotella sp.
ATAAAATAGGTTCGTAATCATAAAAGCCGTGTCGTAACCCGTTGGGACGGGCTTGACACGGCTTTGATTAACATTTGGCGTTTATGAAAAAAACATTTTGTCAGCTTGCGCTGTGCAGTATCTCCGACAGAGTGGGGTGTACGTGTATGATGTCAGCCAGCTCATAGAGTCCTGCGTTGGCGTTCATGAGCGTCGCAACCTCCTGTATCATGTCAGAAGAGTGTGCTCCAAAGGCGTGACATCCGAGTATGCGCTTGTGCTCTGTGGTGTCTACGATGAGCTTTAGCAGGCCTTCGGTCTCGTTCATGGCGAGAGCCTTGCCGTTGGAGCGGTAGAAGCTCTTGCGCACCTCGCACTCTATGCCCTGCGCCTTGCACTGGTCTTCGCTCAGACCCACACTTGCCGCCTCGGGCATGGTGAATACGGCAGACGGCATGATGTCGAAACGTATGTTGTCGGTCCTGCCGAGGATGGTGTTGACGGCATGTATGCCTTGGAATGTGGCGGCATGGGCGAGCATACAGCGGGCGTTGACATCGCCGATGGCATATATGCCAGGCACATTAGTGCGGAAATCGTCGTCGGTGACAATGCCTCGCGGAGAGTATTCCACGCCTGCGGCCTCAAGGCACAGCCCCTCGATGTTGGGCTTTCTGCCCGTTGCCACAAGCACCATGTCGGCTTCTGCCTGAAGAGTCTTGCCCTTGCGCTCATAACTTACGGTGAGCTGAGGCGTGCCGTCCTCTGCCGTGGTGCGGCAGATGCTCTTGACGGCAGACTGCATGCTGAACTCAACGCCGCGCTTGGCTATTGTCTGTCGCAGACGCTTGGCCACGTCGGAGTCAAGCACGGGCAGACACTCCTTAAGAAACTCTATGACGCACACCTCGCTGCCAAGACTGCTGAAGACTGACGCAAACTCCATGCCTATAACGCCTGCACCGATGATGCAGAGACGGCGTGGCACACTGCTGACCTCAAGCATCTCGGTGGAGGTGACCACTCCCTCAAGGTCAATGCCCTCAACGGGCGGACATTTGGCTGACGAACCAGTGGCGATGATGATGTCCTTGGCTGTGTAGAGTGCGCCGTCCACGTCTATGGTGTGGGCATCGGCAAACTTGGCCTCGCCCTTTACGAAGGTGATGCCGGGCGACTGCATGAGTGAGCCTACGGCTGCACGGAGCTGTTCTATGACCTGCTGCTTGCGCTCCATGACCTTGGCAAAGTCAACGCGCGCCTCTGACGGCTCAAAGCCGAAGGTGTCGGCATGGCGAAGGGTCTCTGCCACCTCGGCGTTGCGCACGAGGGTCTTTGTGGGTATGCACCCGCAGTTGAGACACGTGCCGCCGGGATGGTCGCGCTCCACTACCACGACGCTAAGTCCTGCCTTGGCGGCATGGAGAGCCGCCTTGTAGCCGCCAGGGCCTGAGCCTATGATGATGATGTCTGATGTTGTCATTTGGCAAGTTGTCTGTAGGTGAGTATGGGGTTCTTGGCTGCCAGCACGTCGTCGGCTCTTCCTATGGGTGTGGTGAGCGGTGCGTTCTTGACAGTGTCGGGTTGCTCCTTGGCTTCCTGCGCTATGCGTCTCATCACGTCAATAAATGCGTCTATCGTCTGCTTGCTCTCGTTTTCTGTAGGCTCTATCATCAGCGACTCATGGAAGAGTAGCGGGAAGTAGATGGTGGGCGCATGATAGCCATAGTCGAGCAGACGCTTTGCCACGTCCATCGTTGTCACGCCAGTAGACTTGTCTATGAGTCCGTCAAATACAAACTCGTGCTTGCAAACGCTGTCTATGGGCAGGAGATAGAGATCCTTTAGCGACTCCTTGATGTAGTTGGCGTTGAGCGTGGCGAGCGGTCCCACCATGCGCAGATGCTCCTTGCCGAGGGTCAGGATGTAGGTGTAGGCACGCAGGATGACGGCATAGTTGCCGAAGAACTCGCCCACGTGTATGTCGGAGGAGTCACTCACGATGTGGTAAGTGTCGCCGTCCTTTGCCACCTTTGGCACTGGCAGGAACTGCTCCAGGCCTTTCCTTACGCCAACGGGTCCGTCGCCGGGTCCGCCGCCGCCATGAGGTGTGGAGAATGTCTTGTGGAGATTGATGTGCATCACGTCAAAGCCCATATCGCCGGGCCTGCACTCGCCAAGCATGGGGTTGAGGTTTGCGCCGTCATAATACATGAGTCCGCCGCAGGCGTGTACCATCTCCTGTATCTCGGGTATGTTGCGCTCAAAGAGTCCGAGCGTGTTGGGATTGGTCATCATCATTGCCGCGATGGTGTCGTCGAGGAGGCCGCGGAGGTCGTCAACGTCGACAGTGCCGTCAGCCTTTGACTTTACCTCCACAATCTCCAGTCCGCACACAGCGGCAGATGCGGGGTTGGTGCCGTGGGCAGAGTCAGGCACTATGACCTTTGTGCGCTTCAAGTCGCCCCTGCTCTGGTGGTAGGAGCGTATGACCATAAGGCCGGTAAGCTCTCCGTGTGCCCCAGCAAAGGGATTGAGAGTGAACTCCTCCAGTCCGGTGATGGCGGCAAGGGCTTTCTGTGTCTCATAATACACCTGCAGCGCACCCTGACATGTGGCTTCGGGCTGGAGCGGATGTATGCCCGTGAACTGCGGCATGGCTGCTATCTCCTCGTTGATGATGGGATTGTATTTCATGGTGCAGCTGCCGAGAGGGTAGAAGCCGTTGTTGACACCGAAATTGTTGTTTGAGAGATTGGTGTAGTGTCTCACCACAGTCAGCTCGTCACATTCGGGCAGCTGTGCGTCTTCACTCCTCAACAGCGACGCGGGGAGTTGCGGCTGTGAGCCGTAACGGTTGCGGGGAAGCGAACAGCCCCGTCTGCCGGGATGGGACAACTCAAAAATCAGATTTCCATAAAGACGGTTGTTCATAGTTATGCCTCCTTTGCTATCTTGACAAGTTTGTTAATTTCCTCAATGGTTCTCTTCTCCGTAACGGCAAACATGATGGTGTTGTCGTCGACCTTTACGCCGCCAAGTATGCCGTTGCTGATAAACAACTGCTGCAAACGGTCTACGTCGCCGTTGTAGCGCACGCAAAACTCGTTGAAGAACGGCTGGTCAAAGCGTGGCTCAAACTTGCCTGTGGCGAGCAGCTGGTCGTAAAGGTGGTGTGCGCCGTC
>CAMGFM010000226.1 GCA_946055365.1 uncultured Prevotella sp.
GACTGCAAAAGAAGATACAGAAGAACAAATTTGACTTCAATGACTTCCTCGGACAGATTGAGCAGATCAAGAAGATGGGCAATCTCAAGGAGCTGGCTTCCATGATACCGGGCGTGGGCAAGGCTATCAAGGACGTAGAAATTGACGATAACGCCTTTAAGGGCATAGAGGCCATCATCAAGAGCATGACTCCAAAGGAAAGGTCCAATCCCGAGATAATAAACCAAAGCCGGCGTATGCGCATAGCCAAAGGCAGCGGCACCAGCATACAGGATGTCAACCGACTCATCAAACAGTTTGACCAGACACGCAAGATGATGAAGATGGTGACAGGTCTCAACATGAGCCGCATGGCTGGCATGATGGGCAAGATGAAAGGCATGAAGGGTATGCCCGACATGCCAAAGATGTAATGGCATACTGACAGCAGGCATGTGTGTGCTTTTGGGTGTCAAAAGCGGCGTGTCATGGTGACCGTGTTCCCGCTCTTATGTGTGTGGAATGGGGCTGCGTGACGTGGCAGTGGCACCGTGATAATCCAGGGTGGCTCTTTGCCAATTCTAAAGTGACGCTTTTCTTGCCGTAAAGTGGCTCTTTGAGAAACAAAAGTGGCACTTTGACAACCGTAAAGTGGCACTTTGACAATGGGAAAAGAAGACGCGCCGTGTGTGCGGCACACACACGCCATCATAAACATAACAAAATACTCTATATGCAACTGATAGACGGAAAAAGGACAGCTGAAGAAATAAAGGCCGAGATAGCGCAAGAGGTGAGCGACATCGTTGCCGCTGGAGGCAAGCAGCCACATCTCGCGGCTGTGTTGGTGGGACATGACGGCGGCTCTGAGACTTATGTCAAGAACAAGGTGATAGCCTGCGAGAAATGTGGCTTCAAGTCAACGCTGATAAGATATGAGGACGACGTGACAGAGGACGAGCTGCTCGCTTGTGTGGACCGCCTCAACGCCGATGACGACATTGACGGCTTCATAGTGCAGCTGCCTCTGCCAAGACACATCGATGAGCAGAAGGTCATAGAGCGCATTGACTACCGCAAGGACGTGGACGGCTTCCATCCCGTCAACGTTGGACGCATGGCCATAGGTCTGCCTTGCTTCATATCAGCCACTCCGCTCGGCATACTCACGCTCCTGCGCAGATATGGCATAGAGACAAGCGGCAAAAGGTGCGTGGTGCTGGGAAGAAGCAACATCGTGGGCAAGCCCATGTCGCAGCTGATGGTGCAGAAAAACTATGGCGATGCTACTGTCACCGTCTGCCACTCTCATACAAAGGACATAAAGAGACTCTGTGCTGAGGCTGACATCATCATAGCCGCAATAGGACAGCCCGACTTTGTGACCGCCGACATGGTAAAGGAGGGCGCAGTGGTGGTGGATGTTGGCACCACGCGGGTAAAGGACGACACTCGCAAGAGCGGATACAGACTCAACGGCGACGTGAAGTTTGACGAGGTGGCTCACAAATGCTCTTTCATCACCCCGGTGCCTGGTGGCGTAGGCCCGATGACTATATGCTCGCTCATGAAAAATACTCTTGCCGCAGGCAAAAAGGAGTATTACAAATAGGGCAACGGGCATTGCGAGGTGGACGAGAGACGCATAGTGTCTTGTAAAGTGTATTGTATAATAAGGTATAGACTATATATATAATGTATATATTATATGTGTTAGGTCATATTATACATATTACGGGGCATAGGTGAGCTGTGATGAAGACGTGAGACGATATAACCAGAAAGATACAGACAACATAACCCGACAACAACAGCAATGAACGATATTCCGAAAGACATGTCTGCCGGGCAGTACTACAGTCTCGGCAATGAATACAGTCGCAAGGGTGACTGGAAACATGCGATAGACTGCTATCTGGAGGCTATCGCGCTTGACCCGGAGTCGCCTGCCGTTCAGGCAAAGGAGATGCTCGACAGCATACTTCAATTCTACAACAAAGATATGTACAACCCCTAATTCTAACTTAAACATATTAATCTATGGGAAAACTAAAAGGTGTCATTGTAGTGGACACGGAGCGGTGCAAAGGCTGCTCCCTGTGTGTGGTGGCTTGCCCAAAGAAAGTCATAGCATTGACACAGACGACAGTAAATGTCAACGGCTACCGCTACGCCGAGCCGGCTAACCCGGATGACTGCATAGGATGCGCATCGTGCGGCATCGTATGCCCTGATGGATGTATCACCGTTTATAGAAAAAAGATGGAGGACTGACACTATGGCAGAGAAAGAAATCAGACTAATGAAGGGCAACGAGGCATTGGCACACGCTGCCATTCGCTGTGGAGTGGACGGATACTTCGGCTATCCCATCACCCCGCAGAGTGAGGTTATCGAGACGCTCGCTGAACTTGAGCCTTGGAAGACCACAGGTATGGTAGTCGTGCAGGCCGAGAGCGAAGTCGCTTCCATCAACATGGTCTATGGCGGCGGCGGAGCAGGCAAAAAGGTCATGACATCGTCGTCTGGCCCTGGCGTGGCTCTTATGCAGGAGGGTATATCCTATATGGCAGGTGCTGAAATACCCGCATTGATAGTCAACGTGCAGCGCGGTGGCCCGGGACTTGGCACCATCCAGCCGTCACAGAGCGACTATTTCCAGAGCACAAGAGGTGGCGGCAACGGCGACTACTATACTATTGTGCTTGCTCCAAACTCAGTGCAGGAGATGGCAGACTTCGTAGACCTGTCGTTTGAACTCGCATTCAAATACCGCATACCGGTATTGATGTTGAGCGATGGCGTTATCGGACAGATGATGGAAAAGGTCGTGCTGCCTCCGTTCAAGCCTCGCCGCACTGACGAAGAGGTGATGAGGGAGTGTCCGTGGGCTTCAACAGGACGCATAGGCATGAGAGAGCCTGTGGTAGTGACCTCGCTCGAACTCAAGCCTGAGGTGATGGAGGTGCGCAACAACCATCTGCAGGAGAAATACCAGCTCATTCGTGACAATGAGGTGAGGTATGAGACAAAGTTCATGGACGATGCCGACTATATGATTGTTGCTTTCGGCAGCGCGGCGCGCATCTCCGAGAAGACTATTGACATTTTGCGTGAGCAGGGCATAAAGGTGGGACTCTTGCGCCCCATAACACTGTGGCCGTTCCCAATGAAGGAAAT
>CAMGFM010000227.1 GCA_946055365.1 uncultured Prevotella sp.
GGTGGGGAAAAAGGCATAGCTATAGGCCAGAAACCAACTGTGGGAGCGTCCCTCGCGCCAGCATTCTATACATAAATATCAAAGATACAACTTATGAGCAAATTAATTATCAGTTGCAATCCGTTTCCCAACATGCCTTGGGAAGACCGTCCCGAAGGCTCAAATGCCGTGATGTGGCGTTGTTCCAAGAACCCTATAATACCGCGTGACCTCCTGCCCACAAGCAACAGCATCTTCAACAGTGCCGTAGTGCCTTTTGGCGAGGGCTTTGCAGGCGTTTTCCGTTGTGACGATACCAACAGGCGCATGGTGCTGCATGTGGGTTTTTCAAAGGACGGTGTCAACTGGGACATTAATGTTGAGCCTCTGCGCTTTGAGTGTGACAACGAGGAGATTGGCCAGTGGGTATATGGCTATGACCCGCGCGTGTGTTTCATAGAGGATCGTTACTATGTGACATGGTGCAACGGCTATCACGGCCCCACTATCGGCGTTGCATGGACAAAGGATTTCAAGACTTTCCATCAGCTCGAGAACGCCTTTTTGCCCTACAACCGCAACGGTGTGCTTTTCCCGAAGAAGATCAACGGCCGCTTTGCCATGATGAGCCGTCCGAGTGACACGGGTCACACTCCCTTTGGCGACATTTTCTACAGCGAATCGCCCGACATGGAGTTCTGGGGTCGCCATCGCCATGTCATGGCACCCGCTCCCTTTGAGCTGAGTGCATGGCAGTGCATGAAGATAGGCGCAGGCCCAGTGCCAGTAGAGACATCTGAGGGATGGCTGCTCTTCTATCACGGCGTATTGCGCTCTTGCAACGGTTATGTTTATGCCTTTGGCTCTGCCCTGCTTGACCTTGAGCAGCCGTGGAAGGCCATCTACCGTTCTGGTCCTTACCTCATCAGCCCGCAGACTCCTTACGAGTGCATGGGTGACGTGCCTAATGTGTGCTTCCCATGTGCCGAGGTGCACGACCCGGAGACGGGCCGCATAGCAGTGTACTATGGCTGTGCCGACACTGTCACTGGCCTTGCTTTTGGCTATGTGCCTGAGATTGTGGAGTGGACTAAGAAGAACAGCATCATCTAAATTCATTAGCCTGACCGACAGGCAATACCTTACATGCGCCATGTGCTTTTCCTGCCCCGCTATGGTGGGGTGTGGCAGAGACACATGGCGTTATTTTTTTTTTTGTGGCGGGGTCATTTGCCCACGGTGCGTGTGTGCTAATGTTTTTATATTCCAACATAACGTAAAAAACATGAATACTCTGCCTCCATACACGCCGCCTAAGATAATTATTCGTATATTTGGACATCGTAACACGGGCATATTGTTCAGACCCTATGCTGCGTCATGACGGCGCGGATGGCATAATAAGCAGATTTGAAGTCGTGCCGTGGCGGTGCGGATGGCAACATTGTCCTGTCCCGATGCCGCGTCATGGCGATGCGGATGGTCTGTGCAAGCCCTTGGGAGCTTAATAAAAAAAAGGCGGCGCGCGTTGCTCCGTCACACTAACAACAAAATAACAGGAGGCAAAGGTATGAAAAATTTTATCTCTACACTCATTCTCGTGGTGCTTATGGCGATGTGTTGCGTCAAGGCAGAAGCCTGCACGGGCATCACGCTCACCACTTCGCTTGGCTATCCAGTGCCTGCGCGCACTATAGAGTGGGCAGGCAATGATCTTGAAAGCCGCTGGTCGGTAGTGCCAAGAGGCTACCGTCAGCAGTCGTGGCTGCCCGACGGCACACGCGATGGCATGGCTTTCACCGCACGTTATGGCTATGTGGGTCTCGCCGTGCAGCAGGCGGAGTTTGTGGTGGACGGTCTCAACGAGGCGGGGCTGTCTGCCGCATTGTTCTATTTCCCTCATTACGGCCGATACCCCGACTATGACGACAGCCGCAAGGGCCGCACGGTTAGCGACCTGCAACTTGTGTCGTGGATACTCTCTTCTTTCTCATCCATAGACGATGTAAAGCGTGCCATTGCAGACGTAGACGTGGCTACCATAGACCCGCGCGGCTCAACGGTGCATTGGCGCATAACCGAGGAGGGAGGCCGTCAGGTGGTGCTGGAGTATATAGACGGCCGTCCCGTCTTTTATGAAAACACGCTCGGAGTGCTTACTAACTCTCCCTCGTTTGACTGGCATCTCACCAATCTCAACAATTATGTCAACCTCACGTCGGGTCCCGTGTCCACGTCTAAGGTAGGCGACATGAATCTTGCGGCATTTGGCGGCGGCAGTGGCATGCACGGGCTGCCCGGAGACGTGACTCCCCCTTCACGTTTTGTGCGTGCCGCGTTCTTCCAGTCCACCGCCCCGAAGCTCATGTCGTGCGAGGCTACCGTGATGCAGGCCTTTCACATACTCAACAACTTTGACATACCCGTGGGCATACAGTTTGCGCAGGGCAATCCCGTGCCAGACATTCCGAGTGCCACACAATGGACGGTGGCAACCGATATTTGCAACCGTCGCATATACTACCGCACCATGCACAACAGCAACATCAGGTGTATAGATCTCAGCACTATCAACTTTGCAAAGGTCAAGTTTCAGTCACAGCCCCTTGACCCCGTAAAGCGGCAGAGCGTGGAGATGGTGAAGATAAAGTAGGGCGCGGACGGCAGGCTTGCGCCATGTCACATCGTGTGAAGTGTGACACATGCTTAAGAGATTTTTGGGTGTAGTGTGCAAAAGAGCCGTTTCAGAATTTTCAAGAGCCACTTTTGACATGCAAAAGAGCCACTTTCACATGCGGAAAGTGGCTCTTTTTTGACCGATTACTAAGACTTTGATTGTTTTCTAAAAAAAGGTTTTGTCCGTGTCTATCTTCTTCCGCCGAATGAAGAGTTGCCGCGGTTTGCATCGTTGTTGCCGCCGCTGTTGCCTTTAGGCTTCTTTTCCTTTGAGCTGGAGCTGTTGTTGCCAGGCTTTGGTGTCACATCCCTTGAGCCGAAGCTGCCGTTGCCGGGCTTTGGTGTCACATCCCTTGAGCTGGAGTTGCCGTTGCCGGGTCTTGGTGTCACGTCCCTTGAGTCGAAGTTGCCGTTGCCGGGCTTTGGTGTCACGTCCCTTGAGCCGAAGCTGCCGTTGCCGGGCTTTGGTGTCACATCCCTTGAGCTGG
>CAMGFM010000228.1 GCA_946055365.1 uncultured Prevotella sp.
AGCCGACGAGGGGTCGCCATTTGCGGTGTGCTGTGTTATCTTGTCTATCTCGTCGAGTATGAATACGGGGTTTGACGAGCCTGCTTTCCTTATGCTCTTGATGATACGTCCAGGCATGGCACCTATATATGTGCGTCTGTGTCCGCGTATCTCCGACTCGTCGTGCAGTCCGCCGAGCGATATGCGCACATAGTTGCGTTTCATGGCGGCCGCTATGCTCTTGCCGAGACTCGTCTTGCCCACTCCCGGAGGCCCGTAGAGGCAGATGATTGGCGATTTGAGGTCGCCGCGCAGCTTGAGCACAGCCATATATTCGAGTATGCGCTCCTTGACTTTCTCCATGCCGTAGTGGTCGTGGTTGAGTATGCGCTGTGCTCTCTTGAGGTCGAGGTTGTCCTTGGTATATTCGCCCCATGGCAGCTCCACCATGGTTTGCAGATAGTTATATTGTATGCTGTATTCCGGGCTTTGCGGATTGAACATGTCCAGCTTGTCCAGTTCCTTGAAGAAAGTCTTGGCCGTGGCTTCGTTCCATTTCTTTTCATTGGCTTTTTTCATCAGCTCGTTTCTTTCGGGTGAGCCTTCGCCGTTGCCCAGTTCCTGCTTGATGTTTTTTATCTGTTGTTGCAGGAAATATTCGCGCTGCTGCTCGTCGAGGTCTTCGCGCGTTTTGGTGCGTATGTTCTCCTTGAGTTCGAGAAACTGCAGCTCCTTGTTTATCACGCGCAGTGTCTCCAGCACCCTTTCTTTCATTGAGCCGATGCCGAGCAGCCTTTCCTTGTCCTTGATGTTGAGCGGCAGGTTTGTACACACAAATCCCAGCGCGATGATGTTGTTTGTTATGGACTTGAGTGCAAACTGTGACTCGTCGGGCAGCTCGTCGTCATGCTTGATATAGTCTACCGTTGACTTGCGCAGTGCCTCCATGGCAGTGTCAAACTCCTTGTCGTCGTCATCGGGCATCAGTTCCATGGCAGGCGTGACATGTCCTGTGAGATAGGGTTGGTTGCCAGTGATGTCTTGCAGGCGGCATCTGCCGAGTCCCTGCACGATGGCAGTGAAGTTTTTGCCGGTCCCGGGAGACGGAAGCTCGATTATCTTCACCAGCTTGGCGTAAACACCGTATTCAAAGAGGTCTTTTGCCTTGGGGTTTTCCACCTCATAGTCTTTCTGACACACCACGGCAAACACTGCGTCAGGCACTTGTCCTATTTTTTTGAGCAGACTGACGCTCTGCTTTCTTCCCACTATGATGGGGGCTATGACCCCTGGGAACAGTGCCATATTGCGTGTGGCAAGCACGGGGACGATGCCTTCCATGCCTACATTGAACAGATTTGTCACGTCGCCGTCATAGTCGGCTATCATCTGTATGGATGTGTTGGATCTTTTGTTCATGTTTGTTTATGATGCGGGTCATGCCTGTCCGCCCCGTCTGCCTTTTGGCGTATGGTCAAAGGCACGCTGCCAGCTTGTCTTGACGTTGTGTCTGTGCATCATGGCAGGCTTTGTGAGCCTCATGTATGCAAGCAGAATTGACAGGACGGTCGCCACCCGCTAATGTTAGACTTCTTGGTGGAATGTTTCAATCTATTTCACCTTAAAAAACATCTCTCTCGTGCCTTGTCGCATTGTGTGTGCGAGGCACAGGCTTGTATAGACACTTGTGGCAGATGGCACAGATGCCGTGGCCCTTAGGCGTCTATAATGGTTTCGGGGTGCAAAGTTAGCGAAAAAAATACACAATAGGCTCTATTTGATATAAAAATCAGCGGTCATGCCGCTATACCATTCAGAGCGTGAGCCGTCGCTTGACATTAGGCATTGCTCGTCGTGCCGCATTTCGCTTGTGCCGCGCTTTTTGGCAAAGGCCAGCAGATAACGTCGAGGCTGTCTGCGCGGTGTCGTGCGCACGGCAGTCTGCCTCACCATGCGCAGCCCGTGCAGGCAGGCTTCCGCCACAAACGCTTGCATACAGTCATGAGGTATTATCGCACTGAACTCACCCTCGTCGTCAAGCAGCCTGTCAACGGCACTGAACAGCTCTTTGTAAGTGAGGCTGTCGCTGTGTCGTGCCGTGGCTCGGCGTTCATCAGGATTCTTTAGCGCGTTGATGAAAAACGGGGGGTTGGACACTATGGCGTCATATCCGCCGCGGCTGTCGGCTCTGAAGTCCTGTATGGCGGTCTCAATGATGTCTATTCTGTCGCCAAACATAGAGCTTGCCGTGTTTTCCCTTGCCTGCGTTGCTGCCTCGTGGTCTATCTCCACCGCAGAGACGGTGCTTTCGGGAAATCTCTGTGCCATCATCAGCGCGATAAGCCCAGTGCCAGTGCCGATGTCAAGTATGCGTGAGCCGCCACTTGCCCATGCGCCGAGCAACACTCCGTCCGTGCCTACTTTCATGGCGCATCTGTCTTGCTTTACTGTGAACTTGCGGAAGGTAAATTCTGTAGATGCCACTTGTGAATGTGTTTTTGTTGGTGTTCGTCAGACCTTTCAGATGACGGCAGGGCGACTTATGGATGCCGTTTTCTTTGGCATGCCGCTCACAATGCATGCGTGAGGTGTGCCGCGGGACGGCAACACGTCATAGCAAAGTGCCTCTTTTCAGATGCCAAAGTGTCTCTTTGTGAATCCAGAGTGCCTCTTTGTAGGTGCAAAAGAGCCACTTTCGTGTCGCTTATGCTCAGAGATTGAATTTCTTTTGCAGAGCCTTGCTCCATGTGTGCAGGCTCTGGCCCGAGCGGTTGATGTCCTCCCTTATGGCGTTCAGCTCGTTGAACATCTCTGCCGCCGCGCTTTGCAGAGCGTTGGGCTTGCGGTCGTTTTTGTCGGCAAAGGGGTTTACGACAATGTTAATGCCCTTAGGCTTCAGCTCCACCACGATGTCTTCGCCCGTCATTACGGGGTCTCCGTCATAATGTATCCATCCCGGCTGGCTGCGCCTGACATGCAGGCGGCTGCATCTGAATGTTTTTATCTTGGAATTTCTGTCGAGCGTCTTGTTAAACATGTCGATGCTGATCTGCGGAGCTTCCAAGGCGTTGAACGGTTCCATTATTATCACGTCCATAAGCCCGTCGCTCATGGATGCCTGTGGGGCAATGTAGGCGTTGTTG
>CAMGFM010000229.1 GCA_946055365.1 uncultured Prevotella sp.
GCTATGAGGGCGGACTCGACGCTGAGGGCAGGCCTGCCGACACACGCACCGCCGAACAGCGCGGACGGATGGAGACACTCATAATGCGGCTGAGGAGACTCTTCCCGCGGGCCTCCGTGGTGGGACACCGCGACCTGCCCGGCACCACGCCCAAAGCCTGCCCCTGCTTTGATGCCGCCAGAGAGTATGGCGAGGCTGACGGCTGAGGACAACGCACGGCGCGGTGCGCAAGACTGCGCCGTGCGAGACGTTTAACCCAAACGGTTCATTAGAACACCATGCGCAAACAAACTTTCTACATGTGTGTCTGCACACCAAAAACAAAAACAAGCTGACTCTTATTGCTTTGTCTTCCGTTTGCCACATTTTTAGAGACAAGGCTGCAATTCGCAAATAAAAATAAGCAAGCTTATTTTGTATTTCGCTCGGTTTGCACTAACTTTGCAGAAGTTAGGCGGTGTCTCGACAACAAGACCGTTGTCGGGACACCACACCTGCACATATACGCCATTTATATGACAATACAACAAAAATCAAAGATTATATGAACATGACCAAAAAGTTTTTTGCTGCCCTGACAGTGATATTGATGTCTGTGGCAGCCTTTGCGCAGACTGCTCCCAACCGTATGGTGGTGAACATGAAGGCAGGTACACTCAAGAGCTACCGCACGCAGAGCGTGGACAACGTGTCTTTTGCCACAGTGGAGGGCGAGGTAAAGGCCGTGGTGGAGTTTAAGAAATTCACCACGGGCAACACTGGCGACACCATCTGGTGTGCCGTGCAGAAGACTCCCGCCTGCAAGATGTATCACATTGACGTGCTGCCCACCTCAGTGGCCACCAGTCTCGACGAAGACGCACTCGCACGCTACTTTGACGCAAAGAACGACCCCACGGTGACCGACGATTTCACTCAAGCAGCCATGACGGGCTTTGAGACGGAGATGTCTCCAGGCACCAACTACACGCTCTTCACCCTCGGATATGACGAGCTGGGCACACCATGCGAGATGTCAAAGGTGACATTCGCCACTCCTGCCGCCGACATCAAGGGCAACCCGAAAGTGGAGGCTACCGTGACAGACGCCACGCACACCAGCCTCACCTTCAGCTTCAAACCCAACAGCGACGTGCTCAACTATTATATATGTATCTTCAAGAAAGGCAAATGTGAAGAGGAGTTCAACACATGGGCATCTATGTTTGGCTTCGCTAATATAGGCGAGATGATACAGACATTCAGCCAGAACGGCTACAAGGGAGAGCAGACTCAGACTCTCACGTCGCTCACTCCCGGCACTGACTATGAGCTTTACATACAGCCCACCGACAAGAACGGCAACTTCGCCGACATGGTGGTGCTGCCGTGTGCCACTCTCAAGATGGGAGGAGACGGCAAGTCTGTGATGAGCATCGACATCAAGGAATTCCAGGATAGAGGTAACGATGTCTATACGCAAAGAGTGGTATACACACCCAACGATCAGACGGGCCTGCACCGCGACATGATTATCGACAAAGCCACATTCACCACCAGCGCAGACTGGGGTAACGGCAGCGAACAGGCTATTATCGACTATCTCAAGGCACCCAACGAGTGGGATCCCTACTGGGACCAGTATGGAGTAGACGATGTGGAGTGGACAGTGTCGCCTGCCACTACCTACATAGCGTTCACCATCGGACAGAACGCCAACGGCGAGTGGGGCGAACTGGTCAAGAAGGAGTTTACGACTCCCTCCGCCGCCAACGCTCCTGCGCTCAGAGCCACTGACGGCACTGCCTTACGCTTCGGCACAACGACTCCTGACAGAAAGGGCATGACTCCGATGAAGAAGACCAAGCGCATACTCGTGATAGAATAGTAACACACTCATTAATCCAAGCCAAAGGCGTGACAGCTGTCCCGTATTTACGAGGACGGTTGTCACGCTTTTTTTTTGCGCACATGGCAGCTGTCCGTAACGTCATCGCATCACTTGTCATGCGCACGGCCATTGCAGGGACTGTCATCATGCGACATGTCACGCCAGCAGCCCTGCCGCAGACTGACGCTTTGCCTTGTTTTTCACCACGACACATTATTTTTATTTTTCTATACACAGATTTTCGTTTGTCAAATTATTATTTGTATATTTGCAACGGACTAATGTTTCATGTCCATAATCGTCAACGGCATACGTGTCTTTCATCATTACGGGGAAGAGACAGCCTCTAAAGCGCGGCACAAGGGCAAAGACAAGAAAATGACGAGGCGATTATCTGGAACGTATTTTAGTCCCTATATGACAAACAGACGTTTGCAGGTGTTGCCGTTATTGACACACTTAGGCATAAGGGTGCTATATGGTCACACTGATGCTACTCTCCCCCGTTTCTTTGCATATAGTTGACGACACACTATCATCAACCCTGCCAAGGGGAGGAGGCAGGAAGAAAAAAAACTGCAAAAACTATGAAACGCTTAATGTTAAGATCTGGCATTATATCGGTGTCGTTGACGCTGACGTGTTGCCTTTTTGCCACAGATGCCAATGCGCAAGCAAATTTATTTAAAGGTATTTACAAATGCCGTTATGCGACAGCTGGCAAAGCCACAACTGATGCCATACGGGCCTACAATCACAATCGTGACTGGCGGCATCGCATCCCTACCATTCCAAGCATAGGCTCAAGGGTTCCCCTCACGACTGTATCACCACATAAAATAGAGATAAAGACCATCCAGCCCGCAATTCTCAGTTCAAGCATTAAAAAAACGGCAGAGTCTCCATCGCCTATTTCTCTCGATACACTGTCATTAATGCGCAACCGTCTCCCTATCACGCCACAGCAGGAGTCCCGTCCATAGACAGCACAAGCCCGTATTCTGTTCTCCATGGCAGGAGAACAGAAGATAAGAGTTGCACTTAATGACGAGCCTTAAACGCCGTCATTCGTGGCAAGGAGATTATTTAACGAAAAGAAACTCTCGGCAAATGGGAAAAGTAACTCTTTGGCAATTATAAAGTGCCTCTTTACATACCATAAAACGGCTCTTTGGCTACCAAGAAGTGCCTCTTTACAATCGAGTAGGAGGTAAACACTAATCATAGGTGTTTATCTCCTATTTTCATGT
>CAMGFM010000230.1 GCA_946055365.1 uncultured Prevotella sp.
AGTAAACAAGGATGCCGACACCGTGCAGGCTACCAAGAACGACCCCCGAAAGACCAGATGGGGCGACATAATGCGCCGCACCAACATAGACGAGCTGCCGCAGTTTATTAACGTGCTGCTCGGCGATATGAGCATCGTGGGACCGAGACCGCACATGGTGAAACACACCAATGATTACTCAAAGATTATTGACCAATATATGGTGAGGCACTATATCAAGCCTGGCATTACCGGTTGGAGTCAGGTTACAGGCTTTAGAGGAGAGACAAAACATCTTTCTGAAATGGAAGGTCGCATTAGGGGAGATATATGGTATATGGAGCATTGGAGCGTGTGGCTCGACATATATATAATGTATAAGACCGTGGCAAATGCCGTCAGGGGCGACAAACAGGCTTTCTGACACATAATTGTAACACCGTTGTAACGTGTATTTTTCCTGATAAATATATCTTTGCAGGCGTAACAATTAAACAGACATTATGGTCATGAATAAAAAGGAGCGTGTGCTTGTCGTTGACGATGAGCAGGACCTGCTCGAGATACTGAGGTTTAATCTCGAGACTGAGGGTTATGAAGTGGATACAGCCTTGTCGGCAGAGGAGGCTTTGCAGATGGACATAGCATCGTATGACTTGCTGCTGCTCGACGTGATGATGGGAGGCATGTCGGGCTTTGCCATGGCACACAGTCTCAAGTCTGACCCTCGCACGGCAGACATTCCCATAGTCTTTCTCACGGCGAGGGATGCCGAAAACGACAAGGTCACGGGCTTTAACATCGGTGCCGATGACTACATAGCCAAGCCTTTCTCCATAAGGGAGGTCACGGCGAGGGTGAGAGCCGTGTTGCGCCGTGCCGACAAAAAGGACGGAGAGAAGCCAAAGTCTGTTCTCGTCTATCAGGGCATAAGGATGCTCCTCGACAAGAAGACTGTGGAGATAGACGGAGTGGAAGTGCCTTTCACGAAGACCGAATATGAGTTGCTGCGCCTGCTTGTCAGTGAGAGGGGCAAGGTGTTCTCGCGTCAGGAACTCATCGACAGGGTGTGGCCAAGGGATGTGATGGTGCTTGACCGCACCGTAGATGTCAACATCACGAGGCTCAGAAAAAAGATAGGGCCCTACGCACAGCACATCGTCACGCGCCTTGGCTTCGGCTATTATTTTGACGAGTGAGCGGGAGACGGCTTCAAGATAAGGGATATATACGGCATTTTTCTACATACACTCCGCTTTTTGGTTTTTTTGCGGCATCCTCAAAGTCTGCATGTCACCCTTTCTCAGTGTAGGCACGGGCAGGGATTGCCTGCCTGAGCTGCCGCTTTGAGGGTGGAAGTGGGACGAAACCAGACATTAAACACACATATATCGCGTCATGACACGTACTTCTGTCGGCACAAAGCTCTACGTGAGCGTACTCGCCGTGTTTATAGCTTTCACGGCGTGCTTCATCGTTTTTCAGCATGCACGTGAAAAACAATACAAGGTAGACACTCTCAACATCAAGCTCCAGGCCTACAACAAGGCCTTGGACGAGTTTTTGCATGAGAAAGGCGGCTTTACGGAGGAGCAGATAGACACTTATGTGTCGCACCATTACATGCCCAGCCTCCGTGTCACGCTTATTGACCGTGACGGACGGGTGGTTTATGACTCGCGTCTCAAGGACTACTCGCGTCTCTCCAACCACTCCTCGCGTCCGGAGGTCAGGGAGGCGAGGGCAAGTGGCATGGGTTCTGTGGTAGACCGCAACAGTCCCACCTTTCACAACGACTTCTTCTATTCTGCCACGCTGTCCTCTGGCAGTAGCGGCATGGTGATACGCTCCGCGTTGCCCTATGACAATGACCTCACAAAGTCGTTGCAGGCGGAGATACACTATATATGGTTTGCGCTTGGTGCGATGCTCATACTCACGGTGATACTCTACAGGTTCACGTCGCGCCTCTCTGACAACATCAAACGTCTGCGCACCTTTGCCGAGCGTGCCGATCACAACGAGTCACTTGACACTGAAGACCTGCTGGGGTTTCCTGCTGACGAGCTGGGAGAGATTGCCGAGAGGATTATAAAGATATACAAGCGTTTGCAAACCACGCGTCAGGAGCAGGACATGCTCAAGCGGCAGCTGACACAGAACATAGCGCACGAGCTGAAGACACCCGTGGCAAGCATACAGGGCTATCTTGAGACAATCATAGAGAACAATGGCATCAGCAATGATATGCGCGACCACTTCATCAGCAGTTGTTTTGCGCAGTGCCGCAGGCTCTCGTCACTGCTTCAGGACATATCCACGCTCAACCGCATGGACGATGCGCCGCATCTGATGTCAAAAGAGAGGGTGGATGTGTCTGCCATGGTGGCGAACATTGTCGTGGACACTGCCCTGCAGCGTCAGGAAAGAAACATGAACTTTGACAACCGTCTGCCCGAAAACATCATTATCTATGGCAACAGCAGCCTCCTTTATGGCATATTCCGCAATCTCACCGACAATGCCATAGCCTATGCGGGCAACGGCACTGCCATTACACTCGAGGCAGAGAGCGAGCATGACAGCCTGACATGCGAGACGGTGTGGCACTTTACGTTCAAGGACAACGGCGTGGGTGTGCCAGCGGAGCATCTGCCGAGACTTTTCGAGAGGTTCTACCGCGTGGACAAGGGACGCTCGAGGAAGATGGGCGGCACGGGGCTGGGCCTTGCCATAGTGAAGAACGCCGTACACATGCACAGCGGCACGATAAGCGTGAGACAAAATGAGGGCGGTGGACTGCGTTTTGACTTCACGCTGCGCTCTGTAAGTGTCTCTGATATGTAGAAAGGTGAACGCCGCTGCTGGTGTCTGCCGCCCTTAGCTTCGTCGGTCGGTCTTTGCGTTTTTCTTCAAGAGTGATTTTTGTAGAATAAAAGAGGCGTTTTAGTCTTATAAAAGAGGCTCTTTGGTCTTATAAAAGAGGCGTTTTAGCACAGGCAAAGCGGCACTTTATCCTCTTGAAAGCCTCACTTTTGCACAAGTAAAAAGGCACTGTGTTGTCGTGACATGTATTATGCGACAATGCAGTGCCTTTCTCACGCCCGTGTGTCATGCCGTC
>CAMGFM010000231.1 GCA_946055365.1 uncultured Prevotella sp.
GCAAGGTTCTTGCTGTTTGACTTGAGCTCGCCGAGCCTGCGACGCATTGAAGATATGTTGAGGTTCGTGTAAACAGCGTCCACGGCGGCGCGGATGTCCCTGTACACCTTGTCCTTATCTCTGTAAGGCACGTGGCCGATGGCCTTGTATTCGTCCATGAGAGCCTGCACCTTGTCCCTTACGTCATCCTCTGCCGTCTCAACGAGAGCCTTTATCTGCTCTATCACGGCATATTTCTTTTCGAGGTTGGCGTGTTCCTCATTGCGTGTGCCTGCGGTGGCGGCGTTGCGTGCCTCAAAGAACTTGTTGCATGCGCCGAGGAACTCAGCCCAGAGCTGGTCGCCGAGTTTCTTTGGCACTGTGCCTATCGTCTTCCATTCCTTTTGGAGCGTGATGAGCTTGTCTGTAGTCTTCTTCCACTCCGTAGACTCAGCGAGAGCCTTTGCTTTTTCCACGAGGGCGCGTTTCTTGTCGGCGTTCTCCGCAAGAGTTTTTTTCATTTCTTTGAAATACTCTGCCTTACGTCCGAAGAAATCGTCGCAGGCTGCCCTGAAACGCTCGAAAATCTTGACATTCATCTTTTGCGGGGCGAAACCTATGGTCTTCCACTCGTTCTGTATGTCGATGATTTCCTTTGAATGTTTCTCCCAGTCGCCTGCGCCCTTGTTTTCAAGTGCCGCTATGGCCTCCACTTTCTCGCAGAGGGCGGTCTTGCGGTTGAGGTTTTCCTCTTCCTTAGAGCGCAAATCCTCAAAGTGTTGCTGATGACGCTTGTTGATGACAGTCGACGCGGCCTTAAATCTTGCCCATATCTCCTCTCTGAGAGCCTTTGCCACGGGGCCTGCCTCGCGGTATTGCTGGTGCAGTTCCTGCAACTGGTGGAACGCGCTTATCACGTCGCTCTCCTCAGCCAGCTTCTCGGCGGCCTCGCAGAGCCTTGTCTTTATCTCAAGGTTCTTCTTGAAGTCATACTCTCTTGCCTCTATGTTGAGCTTGAGCAGGTCATAATACTGCTCTACATAGAGCTGGTAGCTTCTCCACAGCTCGTTTGCCTTGTCGGCAGGCACGTTCTTTATTTCTTTCCACTCCTGCTGAAGATCCTTAAATTCGTTGTATGACTTGTTGACCTCGTCTGGAGAGGTCAGCATGTTCTTTATTTTTTCGATAATGGCGAGCTTTTTCTCGAGGTTGGCCTGCTTTTCAGCCTCCTGTTGCTGGAACAGGAGAGCCCTTTTCTCTCTCACCACGGCCATGACGGCCTTGAAGTCTTCCTCGTCGGCATCGGGCATAATCTGATAGGCATTCGGGTCTCCGCCAGCCTCAAGATATTCCTTCATGTGAGCCTCGCGCTCCAGGGTGTGCAGCTTGTAGAATACTGTCTTGAGCAGGTCTATCTCCTCCTTGTCGGGGTTTTCCTCCGAGGCGGCTATCTCCTTGAGCCTGTCCACCACTTCCTTTTTTGTCCTGTACACCTTGTTGTTTTCGGTCTGTCGTTCAGCCGACTCCATTTCCTGCTCTGCCGTTTCATGGCCGATGTTGTTTTCTTCCGGTAAGTTATTCACCAGAACATTTTCTTGAGAGTCCATCATTTCACTGTTTTAAGTTTATGATAAGGTAATTTCTATATATCATGCGGTTCTTGCCTTTTTCTTGGCGTGTAGTGTCCGTGTGGTTGTGGTTTGTATGGTTGATGTTTTTTTTAGACAATATACTTCGGACTCGTGTGTCACGCCTTGCTTTGTGCTGCATGATATTTCACGTTTTGTTATTGGGTGCAAACTTAAATAAAAAAAATGAAAAGCCGACAAAAAATACGGTTTTTTTTTCGGCTTTTCATGCTGTTATGGGTAATTTTCCTCAATGTCTTGTCCACGTTGCGTGTCTCTCCGCATCTTTGTGGCGGTCATTCGTGCGTTTGCGGCAGGCTCTCCATGTTTCCACGGCGTGTCTCTCCGTGTGTTTATAGCAGTCTCTTATATCGCAGCACTATCCATGACAGGGCTGAGATGACTGCCGAGATGAGCAATGCCACGGCAAATCCCCACTTGCTGTCCTCCATGCCGTTGAGCAGGTTCATTCCGAAGAGCGAGGAGATGAGCGTGGGAAACATCATTATGATAGACACCGACGTGAGTGTACGCATCACCTTGTTCATGTTGTTGTTGATGATGCTCGAGTAGGTGTCCATAGTCGACTCAAGGATGTTTGAATAAATGTTTGTCGTCTCCCTTGCCTGCGACATCTCGATATTGACATCCTCGATGAGGTCTGCGTCAAGCTCATCCACCTGCAATTTGAATTTCAGTTTGGCCAACAGCGTCTCGTTGCCCCTTATGGAGGTCACGAAATAGGTGAGCGAGTCTTGCAGACGGCTGAGTGCTATGAGCGATTCGTTGTTGACGTTATGGTCGAGGTTGTGCTTGGCCTTCTCGATGAGTGTGTTTATCTGCTTGAGTCGTTTCAGATACCACACTGCCGATGACAGAAACAGCCTGAAAGTCATGTCCACATAGTCCACAAAGCCCTCGCCCCTTTTCTGGTGATAGCTCACGAAGTCTATCATCATGTTGGTTTCATAATAGCACACTGTGATTGTCACGTCCCTTTTGTGTATTATGCCGAGCGGCACGGTGGTGTAGGGCGTGCGTGAGCGTATCTCTTTGACATAGGGAATACGCAGGATGATGAGCATCCATCCGTCGTCATATTCATAGCGTGCGCGCTCGTCGGTGTCGCTGATGTCAGAAAGGAAGTAGTCGGGTATGTTGAATTGGTCTTCCAGCAGCTGCTGGTCTTCCTCGGTGGGACATGTCACTTGTATCCAGCAGTTCGGCTGCCACTCTTCAATGGTGTTGAGATTAGAGTTGGTGTTCCAGTAAGTTCTCATAAACAGTATAGTCTCTAAAGCATTTGACAATGTTGCTTCCAGGAGACATACTGTGCATACAAGCCTTGCCTCCTGAAAATCAGTAAACGGTGTTTTCCGCGTGATAATCGTCCATAGTGTGATTGAGCGTTAAAAGTTTTGCGCTGCAAAGTTACGCAAAAATCCGTTAAAATGTGATGCTTTGTATTATTTTTCAGTGAAAAATTCATTACC
>CAMGFM010000232.1 GCA_946055365.1 uncultured Prevotella sp.
GTGTGTCAAGACTCACATATCTGTCGTGGGCGACTGCAAGGTGTCGCTGCCTGCCATCACGCGGCTGCTTGACCGTGCCGACCACAGCGCATGGATAGAGAGCTTCAAGCCCTATTATGAACAGGAGAACGCCAAGGTCATACAGCCAGCCATACACCCCACGGACGGCCCTCTGCTCATGGGCGAGGTGGTCAACGCCGTGGCAAGGCTCACGGGCGGAGAGGCGGTGCTGGTCAACGATGTCGGGCAGAACCAGATGTTCTCCTGCCGTTATTTCAAGTATAACCGCAAGCTGAGCGTCGTGACGAGTGGCGGACTCGGCACCATGGGTTTCGGACTGCCTGCTGCGGTCGGAGCGACCTTTGGCGCACCCGACCGCACCGTATGCCTGTTTACAGGCGACGGCAGCTTCCAGATGAGCATACAGGAGCTTGGCACCATCATGGAGCAGCAGGCTCCCGTAAAGATGATAGTGCTTAACAACAACTATCTCGGCAACGTCAGGCAGTGGCAGGACATGTTCTTCCATCAGCGGCAGTCATTCACCAAGATGCTCAATCCCTCCTATCGTCACATCAGCGAGGCCTATGCCATAGGCTATGGCTTTGTGATTGACCGCGCAAAGCTCGTGGAGGAGATAGAAAAGATGCTTGCGACACTCGGTCCCTACATCCTTGAGTGTGCCGTAAAGGAAGAAGATAACGTGCTGCCGATGACTCCTCCCGGCTCAAGCATCGACGAGATGTTGCTGGAGGTGAATCTGTGATATTTTGAAAAACGAATACACCATGGACAAGAAACTGTATACGATAATCGTCTATTCGGAAAACTATGCGGGAATACTCAGCCAGATAGCGTCGGTATTCACGAGACAGCAGGTAAACATCGAGAGCTTCAACGTATCTGCCTCAAGCGTAAAGGATATACACCGCTACACCATCACGGCATGGAGTACGGAGGAGCAGATAGTCAAGATCACAAAGCAGATAGAGCGCAAGATAGACGTGGTGAAGGCAGACTATTATGTTGACGAGCTGCTCTTCATACACGAGATAGCACTCTACAAAATATCTACGCCCGTGCTGCTCGAAAATCCCGACCTCTCGCGCATCATACGGCGCAGCGGCGTGAGGGTGCTGGAGGTCAACCCCACATACTCTACGTTGCAGATAGCAGGCATGTCTGACGATCTGCATAATCTCTACAACAGTCTCAACCGCTATGGTTGCCTGCTGCAATATTCGCGCTCGGGGCGCGTGGCAGTGACACGCAGCATGGAAGAGCCTCTTGCGGGCTTCCTCGCCAAGACGGGGCTAAAGAGCATGGACACCGAATGACATACACGAAGAAAACAAAAGACACATCCTATATGCAACTACTTGAAAAGAAGTCAAGCCTCAGCTCACGTGTAGAGCCTTTTCATTGCGACTTTGGCAACCGCATCTTTCTCGGAAACCTCGGCAACCGTCTGCTCAACGCCGCCGACAACCATTCCAGCGACCGCGGTTATGGCATGAGCTATCTCAACACCGTCAACAAGACATGGGTGCTGTCGAGGCTCGTGATAGAGATGGACAGCTATCCGGAGGCCTATGACGACATCACGGTTGACACGTGGGTAGACAGCGTCATGCGCTTCTTCACCGGGCGCAATTATGCCGTCAGAAACACAGCCACGGGGCAGGTCTACGGCTATGGACGCAGCACATGGGCCATGATAGACACCGTCGATAGGCAGCCTGTGGACATCATGCAGGTACGCGACGGACTGATAACGCACTACATCGACAAAGACACGCCATGCCCCATAGAGCCGTTCCGCAGGGTAAAGGTTGACAGCGGGGCTGAGTGTGTCATGGAGTTCAAGGCAAGATACAGCGACGTGGATGTCAACGGCCATTTCAACAGCATCAAATACCTTGAACATGTCATGGACATCTGGAACGCCGCATGGCACTCCGCCCACATGCTCAAGCGCATTGACGTGGCATACGTGGCAGAGGCTCACATGGGCGACACGATAAGGATATATGCCGACCGTCAAGACACAGGCGTGTGGGGCGTGATTGTCACGAGACAGTCTGAAGGCGACGACGAGCAGACAGAAGCGTGCCGTTGCAGGCTGACGTTTGTGGAAAGACAATAATAATGAACAGGTTTTAAAAATAAAAAATAATAAAAAAACACACATGGCACAGATGAATTTTGGTGGCGTGCTTGAAACAGTAGTCACCAGCAAGGAGTTTTCATTGGAAAAGGCACGTGAGGTGCTTAAGAACGAGACCATAGCCATACTCGGCTATGGCATACAGGGTCCCGGCCAGGCTGGCAACCTCCGTGACAACGGCTTTAACGTGATAGTGGGACAGCGTCAGGGCAAGACCTATGACAAGGCTGTGGCTGACGGATGGGTTCCTGGCGAGACACTCTTCTCAATAGAAGAAGCCGCAGAGAAGGGCACCATCATCTGCATGCTGCTCTCTGATGCAGGCCAGATAGCAGCCTGGCCAAAGGTAAAGCCACACCTTACTTCTGGCAAGACACTTTACTATTCTCATGGCTTTGCCATCAACTGGAACGACCGCACAGGCGTTGTGCCGCCAGAGGATGTGGACGTGATAATGGTGGCTCCCAAAGGCTCAGGCACATCGTTGCGCACGATGTTTCTCGAGGGACGCGGCCTCAACTGCTCCTATGCCGTCTATCAGGATCATTCGGGCGTAGCTGAGGACAAGGCTCTGGCCTTTGGCATTGGCATTGGCGCAGGCTATCTCTTCAAGACCACATTCCAGCATGAGGCCACAAGCGACCTTACGGGTGAGCGCGGCTCGCTGATGGGTGCCATCGAGGGTCTGCTCGAGGCACAGTATGAGGTGTTGCGCGAGCATGGACACTCTCCGTCGGAGGCTTTCAACGAGACTGTGGAGGAGCTTACACAGAGCCTCATGCCGCTCTTTGCAGCCAAGGGCATGGACTGGATGTATGCCAACTGCTCTACCACCGCACAGAGGGGCGCACTTGACTGGGCTCCGCGCTTTAGGGAGGCCATCAAACCTGTCATGGAGTGGCTCTATCTGTCTGTAAAGACT
>CAMGFM010000233.1 GCA_946055365.1 uncultured Prevotella sp.
ATTTTTAATAAGAACGGCAAAATAAGGCATACTATAATCTGCCGATTGCATAAGTTATTTAATACTCACGGCAATCTTAATCTGCCGCAATCTTCGCCGTCATTTATGCTTTAGAAAGTCATTAGCGTACACCAATAAACCATAAAGTGCCTCTTTTGCCATTCTAAAGTGCCGTTTTAGCTTCTCTAAAGTGCCTCTTTTGCCACTCAAAAGTGCCGTTTTATCCATCCCAAGAGCCTCTTTTGCTGCGCCTGAAGCCCTTTTGCCCGTCACCCAGAGCCTCTTGATAGCCCCGAGAGCCTTATGCCACGGCCATGCCACGCCTTATGTAAGCAAAAAAAGTGGGGCGCGCCCTCCTGCCACAGCCTCGTTTGACTGTCGCAGGAGGGCGCGCCCCCGTCGTGTCATGTTACTTTGTTGTCAGGAAGTCACTTGCCCAGTATGCCGCGGTATCTCTCCGTGTCCCTTATAAGGTCAAGAGCCTCCTTTATCTGTCGGTCAAACCTCAGTTCATATTCCATTGAGCCTTTCTCAAAGTAGTAGGCAGAGACGATGTCGGCGGCAAGCATCTCCATTATCTTCTGCTTGTTGTAGGGATAGTCAAGGTCTTTGCCTATGTCATGAGTGAGTTTCTTGGCGAGAGCCTCAAACTCAGGCTTTGCGTCTTCATAATATCCCTCAATGCGTGCCAGTTCCTCCAGTTCCTTGAGCCTCTTGCCCGTCACCCAGTCATAGGTAAAGCCCCTCTCGATCACCATTTTTTTGAACTCCTCATAGTCTTCGTCGCTCAGTTCAAACGTGGCTGGGCTGTCGATAGAGGCATGTCTTGCCATATAGTCAATCTCATAGTCAAGCACAATGTCGGTAGTGTCCACGCTTGATAGGTAGAATGTGATGTTTGGCAGCGAGTCGGGCATTACCTTAATGTCGGGTGTGATGCCTCCGCCGTCCCTTACGGGTCGTCCGTTGGCGGTGTAGAACACCTTTGTGAGCGAGTCTGCCACTGTCTCTGTGCCGTTGGCGTTATATTTGAGAGCCTGTATGCACCTGCCGCTGGGTATGTAATACTTTGAAGTCGTTATCTTCAGCTTGCCGTTATAGGGCAGTTCTATGTTTGGCACCTGCACCAGACCCTTGCCAAAGGTGCGTGTGCCTATCACTACCGCCCTGTCAAGATCCTGAAGCGCGCCTGCCGTTATCTCGCTCGCGCTCGCCGTGTTCTCGTTCACCACTATCACTATTGGCATTACCGTGTCTATGGGCAGGCTCTCTGCGTCATATTCTTTGTTTGAGCTCTCCAGCTGTCCCTTCATCGACAGCAGGTGAGTGTCTTTAGGCACAAACATGTTTATAATCTTCAGTGCCTCCTGCACCGAGCCGCCCCCGTTGTTGCGCACGTCGAGCAGCAGTCTCCTCATGCCCTTGCCTCTAAGCTCCAAAAACGCCTTGCGCATGTCCTCATAGGTGTTTTCGAGATAAGAATCGAGCTTCACATAGCCTATGCTGTCGTCCATCATGGCATAATAGGGCAGTGACGGCATCTGTATGGCGCGCCTTTTTATCTTCATGGTCATGGTCTTGCCCGTCGATGGTCGCCTCACCTTCAGCTCCATCACCGTGCCAGCGTCGCCTCTGAGGTGTTCCGACACATAGGCGGTGGGTTTGCCCTGCATGTCCATGCCGTCTATGCTGAGAATGATGTCGCCCTTTCTGAGTCCCGCCTCCGATGCCGGCATGTTGGCGTAAGGCTCGTTGATGACCACGTTCTTTCTCGTGAAGCTATAGCTGATGATAGAGCCTATGCCGGCATACTTGCCAGTGAGCATCTGGCGATATTCCTCTGTCCTGTTTTCGGGATAGTATTCGGTATAGGGGTCCAGACTGCGCAGCATGGCGTTGATGGCCGTGCCTACGGTCTTGTCTGCGTCGAGCGTGTCCACATACATCAGCTCGAGATACTTGTATAGGGCATTGAATACCTCAAGGTTCTTTGCCACCTTGAGGTTGTGGTCGCTGCTGTCCTGCGCTCCTGCGCGTGTGGCGAGGCACATCAGCATCATGGCGCATAGTAAAAGTTTACGCATAGTGGGTAGTAATCTTATGTTGTGTATATATAATGTACGGGCATGAGCGTCTTCGGCGCATATCCTGTTGCAAAAGTAACACTTTAACCTCACATAAGCAGGCAAAACCGCGGAATTTATGCTGCAAAGGCCGTTTTTTTGCTGTCCAAAGGGCGCAAAGCAAATTTTTTGTGGAAAAATGAAAAAAAAACCTCAAAAGTTTTGTCGAAGAGAAAAAACTCACTAACTTTGCAAACGCAATCAAGAAACAACGGTTGCACACTAAAAACGCTTCAATAGCTCAGTTGGTTAGAGCACCTGACTGTTAATCAGGGGGTCGTTGGTTCAAGCCCATCTTGAAGCGCACAAGTCTCACAGGCAAATGCTTGTGAGACTTTTTTTATGCCCATGCGGCAATGTCCTAATGCCCATGCCTGACACCCCGACCTGCCCTTTCATCCCTCGCGTTGCCCTTGTCAGCGGCTTAGGGTCATGCCCCATAACATTGTGTCAGGTCACGGGTCGGTCTATAAGCCAAAGCGAGAGTCCCGCCACTCCCCTCATGCGCTTGTGTTGTCGCATGATGTGCGAGTGGCGGGACTCCTGCTTGTGTGTCATTGCGGCTTCAGATGAGCTTTTATAGTGTCGTCATGACACGTGTTACAGTGCCTTTGTCTCAGTCAATCTCCTCGTCAGCCTCATAGCCGCCCATTTCGCGTATGGCGTTCTTGAGCATGGTGTACTGCTGGTAGAGGTGGTTGACAGGCTCTTCGCCCTTTGTATAGTCGTGCATTGGCGATTTGAGATAGAAACTCAAGAATCGCTGTGTGCCATATCTGCCTGCGCGTGCGGCAAGGTCAGAGAGGAGACAGAGATCGAGGCAGAGCGGAGCGGCGAGTATGGAGTCTCGGCAGAGGAAGTTGATCTTTATCTGCATGGGATAGCCCATCCAGCCGAAGATGTCGATGTTGTCCCATCCCTCCTTGTTGTCGTTGCGCGGCGGATAGT
>CAMGFM010000234.1 GCA_946055365.1 uncultured Prevotella sp.
TTAACACCGTCCCTATTTTAACGGGACACTAATGATATAAGGTATAAAGCCGTAAGATTAGAGACAGTGACCCTATATATAATAAGGTGAAAGCCACACGCAAGGGCAAGAGCCTCATTTTGCCTTGCACAGAGCCTGCCTCCGCACATGCCACTTACTTCTTGGCTGCCGGTTTCTCCACTGCAGGCGCGCTCTTGTAGGCCTTGTTGAGTCCTGCTATCACATCATTGGTCACATCATAGGCCTTGTCAGCATAGAGAATGTTGTCGCCGGCCTTGCTGAGTATAATGCCATACTTCTTGTCCTTGTTATAGACAGCGAGGAAGTGCTGTATTGAGTCACGCAGCGCATTGTTATACCTCTCGGTCTCTGCCTGAAATTCTGCGCTGAGACGCTGGTTGAGCGCACGGAGGTCAGCGTCCTGCTTCTGCAATGATAGTTGTATGGACTGTGCCTGCTCGCGTGTGAGGGCATTCTGCTCTATCTTTTGCTGAAAGTTGGCAGCAGCTTTCTCCAGTGCCTGCTGCTTGGCAGAGAGTGTATTCTGTATGTTCTGTCCCTTCTTTTGCAAGATGAGGGTGAAGTCCTTGCAGAATTTATACTGCGACATTATGCTGTCCACCTCCACAAATGCTATTTTCACGTCGCCTGCAGCGGCCTGTGCTACGGGTTTCTTTTCGTCCACCTGCGGATTTGACTTGTCGCATGAGGTGAATGACACGGCCGAAAGAGCCGCGATGGCAAGAGTGCCAAAAATGTTTTTCCTTTTCATTATCGTTGTTCTGTTATTAATGTCTGTATGATACTGGTCTCACATGGAGGCATCCACGCCATCAGGCATGCCCTCTGCCATGAGCGCGCACGGTGTCAGTAGGCTCTGTTGTTGTCACGAGCCTCACGATCCTGATCCATGACACAGTGTATGCCCTTTGCACGCAGTCCAGGGTTGTCATGCACATGCTGCGAAGAGAACCTTCCGCCACGCAACAGCAGCACTTTTATGCAAAGCAGTGCCATTGCAATGACTATAATTAATAATGTGAGTAACAAGAGCTTTATCATCTTACCAAGAGTGTTCTTTTATCGTGTGTCTTTTTATCGTAATATTATGCAAAACAGGCGTGCTTGCCTTGTGTGTGGCTCGGTTTGCACTAACTTTTCACAAGTTAGGCTGCACATCTGCCAACAAAAACAACTCGTTTATTTTGTATTTCACTCGGTTTGCACTAACTTTGTAAGGTGAAAGGCATGCACGCCGTTCCTATTATGTCGCAATACAAGTGACAGCACCCGACACATCTCCTGCCGTACTGCCAAATGTAGCTGCAAAGTTAGTGCAAATAAGCCGCACGGCAAAGGAAAGACTGATTAAAATATAATTTATTAACGTTACTAAATAAACAAATTGAAAAGACAAATGAACAACTATGAATTAAAACCAGCACGTGTGTTTGAGCAGTTTGCCGAGATCAACAAGATACCTCGCCCCTCAAAGCACGAAGAGCGCATGATTGAATACCTTGTAAAGTTTGGCAACGACCACGGCTATGAGACAGAAGTGGACGAGACGGGCAACGTCATAATACGCAAGCCCGCCACCCCCGGTCACGAGAACGCACCCATGGTGAGCCTGCAGAGCCACATGGACATGGTGTGTGACAAGCTGGTGGACGTTGAGAAAGACTTTCTCAACGACCCGATAGAGACCTATGTCGACGGCGAATGGCTCACCGCCAAAGGCACGACCCTCGGCGCGGATGACGGCATTGGCTGTGCCATAGAGCTTGCCATTCTCGACAGCGACGACATAGAGCATGGCCCGCTGGAATGTGTGTTCACACGCGACGAGGAGACAAGCCTCACGGGAGCAATGGGCATGAAAGCAGGATTTATGAAAGGCGACATGCTCATCAACCTCGACTCTGAGGACGAGGGACAGATATTCGTGTCATGCGCAGGCGGCAAGACCACGGCGGCACGCTTTGTCTTCGAGCGTGAGGAAGCACCCGCAGGCCATTTCTTCATCAAGGCAAGCATGAAAGGTCTCACAGGCGGACACTCAGGCGACGATATAGAGAAGAAACGCGCCAACGCCATCAAGATACTCACCCGTTTCCTCTACAAGATGCAGGACAGGATGGATCTGCGACTGGCACAGTTCAACTCCGGCAAGCTCCACAACGCCATACCGCGTGACGGCAGCATCGTGTTTGCCATACCTGCAAGCGAGAAAGAGACGGTGCGCGCAGAGTGGAACATCTTTACCGCAAACGTCGAGGACGAGTTTCATGTCACAGAGCAGCACATGGAGTTTGCCATGGAGAGCGCAGACGCACAGAGCGTGCTGCCCAAGGATGCGAGCCGACGCTTCATACTCGCCATGCAGGCAGTAGACAACGGAGTGTTTGCCATGTGTCAGGACGAAGCCCTAGCATGGATGGTGGAAACATCAAACAATGTGGCAAGCGTGGTCACGTCAGAAAACGAGATAAACATCGTTACCTCACAGCGTTCTAACGTGATGAGCAACCTCGAAAACGAAACCAACACCGTAAGGGCCGCATTTGAGCTGGCTGGAGCAGAGGTGAAGATGAGCGACGGCTATCCCGCATGGAAGATGAACCCCAACAGCAAGCTCACAAAGGTGGCAGTGGAGAGCTACAGAAAGCTCTTTGGCAAAGACCCGATAGTCAAGGGCATACACGCAGGACTTGAGTGCGGACTCTTCTCTGAGCGTTATCCCAACCTCGACATGGTGTCTTTCGGCCCGACACTCCGCGGCGTACACACGCCAGACGAGAGGCTGCTCATACCAACCGTGCAGATGGTGTGGGATCATCTGCTCGACATACTCAAGAACGTGTAACTCACAGGATACAAGGCGGCTCTCTTAAAAATCACAAGAGCCATGATCATTGACCGTAAGGTGACATCCTGACCATAAGCGTCTACATATACTAAATCAAAAGAGGCACTTTACTGACTACAAAGAGGCATTTGGGAGAAGAAAAGTGGCACTCTAAATATCAGAAAGAGGCACTTTT
>CAMGFM010000235.1 GCA_946055365.1 uncultured Prevotella sp.
TGGAGCAGGGCAGGCTGGGAGCATACTGTGCCGACGTGATGTGTATGGAGCCGCCGTCGGCGGACAATCCACTCTTCAGACAACCCAACGCATACATAACGCCTCATGTGGCATGGGCTTCGGTAGAGGCGCGCACGAGGCTGATGAATGTGGCAGAGGCAAATATCAGGGCTTTTCTTGAGGGACATCCGCAAAACGTGGTCAACGCATGATATATTATAATGAGGTGATTTATGGGCATGTGGTGGCCGTCATAGAGTTTCTCGGCACCTTTGCCTTTGCCATTTCGGGCATCAGACATGCGGCTGCCAAGAAGTTTGACTGGTTTGGCGGCTTCGTGTGCGGCGTGGCTGTGGCCATAGGCGGCGGCACCCTGCGTGACATGATGCTGGGGCTCACGCCATTCTGGATGACATCGTCCTACTATCTTGTGTGTACCTTTATGGCGCAGGTGTTTGTCATCATTTTCGCCCATTCGCTAAAGCGTCTTGACAATACGTGGTTTTTCTTTGACACCATAGGTCTGGCTCTCTTCACCGTGGCGGGACTGCAGAAGACGCTCGACTGCGGCCATCCTTTCTGGGTTGCCATAATCATGGGCACTATAACGGGCTCGGCTGGCGGCGTGATACGTGATGTTCTGCTCAACAACGTGCCTGTGATATTCCGCAAGGAAATATATGCGATGGCTTCTGTGCTTGGAGGCTTCGCCTATTGGGTGATGATGAGCATAGGGCTTGACATCAGCGTGTCTGTCACTTCTTCGTTTTTCATCATAGTGCTTATACGTGTGTTTGCCGTGAAATATCACATCTCTCTGCCCGTACTTAAGGGGGAGGAGGATGATGACGAAGAGGAAGAGGTGGACAACGACAGCGAGGCTGTAGGCATAGATGACGGGAAAACATTTGGCGTTGGTGACGGGAATGTGTCTGGTGTTGGTGACGGGAAGACCATTGTCGATGACGGGAATGTCGGCGTCGATTACAGAAAAGTCGGTGTTGGTGACGGGAAAATAGAAAGGAATGACGAGAAGGTGATAGACGTTGACGGAAAATAGATGCGTAGGAAAGAGCGTAAAGACGCTTGACTGCCGATAAGAATAAATTTCATGTAATAAAGAAAAAAAGAACGGGATGAAAACATGATGTTTCACCCCGTTCTTTTTGCGTTTTGCATGACTGTTTTTAATTGTTCGGGCAATGGCAATGCCAATATTCATGACAGTCTTTTTGTTTTCAGGAATATTATGTCGCTATGTGATACGTTCCTGTTGTCATGCGAGGAATTAGCCTTAGCCATGCTACACATTTCTAATGTCATGCTTATAGCCTTACTTATGTCATGCAAGACCCTTGCCGTGGCAGTTCTTGAATTTTTTGCCGCTTCCGCAGGGACACAAGTCATTGCGTCCAGGCATCTTGTCCTTTACTATAGGATCAGTCTTCCCGTTGCTCGTCGGCTGTGAGGCTGGTTTTTCATCGGGCTTGTTGATGTCTGTCTTTTCCTCCTTATACTTGCGTGAGTCCAGGTGCTCCTCCTTGCCTGCCTGCTCCACGGGCTGTTGACGCATTTCTGGTATCTGTGCGCGTGTAAGTATGGAGGCGATGCGGTTGTTCATGTCGTTTACCATCGAGTCAAAGAGTTTTGCGCTCTCCAACTTGAATATGAGCAATGGATCTTTCTGTTCGTATGACGCGTTCTGCACAGAATGTCTAAGTTCATCAAGCTGTCTGAGGTTCTCTTTCCAGCAGTCATCGATGATATGGAGCATGACGTGACGCTCAAACTGCTTTACAACGTCCTTAGACTGTGTTCTGTAGGCCTCCTTGAGGTTGCAGGGGATGTTGAATACATGCCTGCCGTCGGTAATTGGCACCATGATGCGCTCGTAGATAGCACCCTGGTTTTCCTCCACTTCCTTGATTATGGGCCATGCGACGGACTCTATGCGATCGGTCTTGCGCTTGAAGACCTCCATGGCAGCTTGAAACGCGCTTTCTTCAAGCGCAGGTGTCTTGGTGTTCTCAAACTCGTCGGCGGTGAAGGGACATTCCATAGAAAGAATCTTAAGGAACTGTTCACGGCATCCGTCATAATCGTTGTTCTCGATGATGTTTACCACACGGTCCCAGATGATGTTGGTGATGTCCATGCCAATGCGTTCACCCATAAGGGCGTGTCGGCGTTTCTCGTAGATGACAGTACGCTGCTTGTTCATCACGTCGTCATACTCAAGGAGGTGCTTTCTTATGCCGAAGTTGTTTTCTTCTACCTTCTTCTGTGCGCGTTCAATGCTCTTTGACACCGTCGGATTGTCAAGGCGTTCACCTTCCTTAAATCCGAGACGATCCATAAGGTTTGCGATGCGCTCAGATGCAAAGAGGCGCATGAGCTTGTCTTCGAGAGAGACGTAGAATACTGAGCTGCCGGGGTCGCCCTGACGGCCTGCACGTCCACGCAGCTGTCTGTCAACACGGCGGCTTTCGTGTCTCTCTGTGCCTATGATGGCAAGACCGCCCGCTTCCTTTACTTCCTTGGACAGCTTGATGTCGGTACCGCGTCCTGCCATGTTGGTGGCGATGGTCACGGCTCCAAGCAGACGCTCCTCCTTATGCTTGTTGCCGTTCTCGTCAACTATCTCAATCATGCCCGGGGTGTTGCGTCCTGCCTCTGCAACGATGTCTGCCTCCTTTTTGTGGAGCTTGGCATTGAGCACCTGATGCGGTATGCGGCGCATTGTGAGCATTCGTGATATAAGTTCGGATATCTCTACTGACGTTGTACCCACAAGCACGGGGCGTCCTGCATTGCGCATTTCCACTATTTCCTCTATCACGGCCGCATATTTCTCGCGTGAGGTCTTATATACACGGTCGTCAAGGTCTTTGCGGAGTACGGGACGGTTGGTCGGTATCTCTACAACGTCAAGTTTGTAGATGTCCCAAAACTCTCCAGCCTCGGTAGATGCAGTACCAGTCATGCCGGAGAGCTTGTTATACAGGCGGAAGAAGTTCTGGAAGGTGATG
>CAMGFM010000236.1 GCA_946055365.1 uncultured Prevotella sp.
GTAGAAACAGCAACTTATACAGATGAACTCACAATGGACGCACCATCAAGCGATGACTATTTCACAACAAGCGCAGACGGCATGGAGACTACTAAAGAATACACCTATGCTGTAGTTCCGCAGATTCTTAGCCGTAACTTCTATTCTGATAATGAGAGTGATTATGTAGGCCTCTTTATACAGACACCTGACAACAATCAATATTATGTGGTGAAGGCTCTGAGTAAGATAAAAGCTACTTCTGTGGATAACGATGAAAGAGATCAGGCAGTAGGTGAATATATACAAAGATGGTATCCAGGTCACACATATATATATACCATAACTATCAGCAAGAAAGGTATAGAAAGTGTTACATGTACTGTTGCTAATTGGGTGGAAGTAAAAGGTGAGAACATCGACATCGACTTGGAAAGCTGATGTGCGTCATAACCGCAAAGTGGCACTTTCATAACAGCGGAGTGCCACTTTTGCAGGCGCAAAGTGGCACTTCACGACAGCCAAGCGGCACTTTTGCGTGAGCATGGATGTCTTGCGGACACATGCCGCATCCTTTCACCGACAGTTGCGCATCGCATTGCGCATCATGTCTCGTCCCTCGCCGTTTTACGGCGCATCATGTGTCTGCAAAGGCACATCAATCCTAACGTGACAATACCCCTCACGTCAAGTGTTACCGTCATTCGTGGCGGGAGCATTAACAAGCAATTGACAGATAATGCAAACTAAAATAACACGTATAGTAACAATCTTGTCGTTGTTGTTGGGCTTGGTCTCTTGCTCCGACGACATATCATCCCCCGACACCCCTACCGGAGGCAAGTCTCCGATAGAGATGTCGGCTGGTGGTATGGACGATAGGGGAGCGTTGAGCCGTGCCGTCATCACCGACGGCAGCGGCAAGACCCTTGAAGCCATGCCAGCAGGCACGGAGATATGGACCGCCATGATGAGCGAGTATAACACGAGCTATGAGGGCAATGACTGGGCTTTTCCCTCGGGCGCAAGGGCACACACGCTCTACTGCGCTACCTACGGCAAAGCCAATGCCCCGGTGGACGGCAAGGCACCCGTAGACTTCGGCAGCAACGTGCGTTACTGGGACGATGCCCATGCACGCTCGTCCATCATCACTATCAGAGCCTTGGCTGTGCCTGGTGTGCCAATAAAGGATGCAAATGGCAACTGGGTGTGGAGATGGAAGACTGCGGAAAGCGGCGGTGAGGTGCCTCTGAGCGCATGGGGCAATGACCCTGCAAACGCACCCACAACGGCATACTGGGCTCTCAGCACCAATCAGACCAACGATACCTTTAAAAAGGAAGACCTCTGTTTCAGCAATAATCTTGCTGATAACAGCGGTAAGGGCAATGCTGACGCGCGTCTGATGTTTCGTGAGAGTCCAACGAGGAAATTTGACGCAGGCAACATGGTGTTCTATCACGCCCTCACCAAGTTCACCATAAAGATAAAGTGCGGTGACGGCTTCAAAGGTGACGGCACAGACTTCCATTTCACTGGCTCGCCCACAGGCAAGGACAACTCCTTCGCCCTAAAGGGCTTCTATGGCAAGGGAACGTTTGACCTGACGGCAGGCGAGTTTAATACGTTGACAGCCGACAACATCACCACGTTCACAAGCATCTACCTTGCAAATACCATACATCAGACAAAGGAGGTAGGCGACTACTACACCCTTCAGGCATACGTGCTGCCAGGCACCGACATCAAGGAGGGCGACAACGTGGCGGAGGCATTCTCGTTTAACATTGACAACAACCACTACAAAATATCCATGCTCGACCTCTACAATGCCATCCTCAACAAGAAAGACGGCATGGGCAACTGGCTAAACCGCGACGATAGCGAGACAGGAGTGAAAACGTCCGTGCTTGGCGGCGGCAAGACACTGCTGGCAGGAGTCAACTATCAGTTCACGTTCACCGTGGAGAAGACAAAAATCAAGGATATCACCGCGCAGGTGATAGACTGGGAGAGCGTGGAGGCAGACAACGTGACACCCAGCAACGCACGCATCAATATCATGCTTGAGGAGCGTGGAACGGCAGTGACCGCTGGCGTGAACTTCTACCGCACACGTGACCCTGGCAACAACGATGTGACTGACGACTACGTGGGCTACAACTGGTCCACAGGCTACACAGCGGACGGCAAGGCCAATGATGCCGTCTATGACAGCGGCAAGAGCAAGTGGACGGTAACGGGATGGTACTGGCCTGACAACACCACCTATTATCATTTTCGTGCCTTGGGCAACACGACGCACACCGCTCCTGAGTCTTTGCCCGCGCCTGTCGCCGACGTTTCCGATGGCCCTGACTATTTCAATCTGACGCATGGCGAGTCATACGAAGACTATATATGGGGCGCACCGTTCCTTGACGACGCTGACAATGAGACGGCAGGCTCATTCCAGTGGTCTTACAGTCTCACCAAAGGCTTTGACGGCACAGATGCCGAGGATGGCAAGACTCCCCAAGAGCACCAGATATATCACGGCATAGGCCCCACCAACAGTGTCATCAAGATACTGATGTTTCATGTGATGAGCGACGTGACCTTCACTGTCAAGACTACGACAGAAGAAAACAAGGTGACGCTCAAGGACGGTGACAATCACACCACCAAGATAAGGCTTGAAAACCTCTACAAAAGCGGCAAGGTGCTGATGGGCAACGGACTCGTGACGACTACGGGTGCCACTGTAGATTATCCATTTAGCAATGCTCCCGTGGCAGACGGCGGCGGCTATTCATGGAAAGGCTATGGTGCAGTGCCGCAAAGCCTTGATGACGTGGTGCTGGTCATCACCACACCCGACAACAACGAGTATAAGGTGGCTATGAAGGACATGCTTGCCACGGCAGTCAGCACCTACAATATCGCGAATCCGTATGCTAAGAATAGCTCAGGCAAGTATATGATAGACCGTTGGTATCCCGGGTTTAAATACAACTACTCCTTTACCCTCACCAAGAAGGGCATAGAGAACATCACCGCC
>CAMGFM010000237.1 GCA_946055365.1 uncultured Prevotella sp.
ACTCCATAAATAAATGCAAACCACATGGCGTTGGCAACAAAACAGACGGCTATAGGACATACGCAATGACGCAAGCCCAAATGTCGGCAAAGCCACAACTAAGGGCGGAATCACCAAAGTAACATCCTGGACTCGCCGTCACAGCCTCAACAAAGTGGCACTTTTCGAAGCAAGAAGTGGCACTTTGACGCTGGCAAAACGGCACTCTGTCATCATAAAGTGTCACTTTACAATATGCAGTGCCACAGTACCCTACCGCGCCTCACGGCCACGCCACGACATACGTGGCACATGAAAAGGCAGGAAACGGCATGTTGCAGACCACAACGCAGGATGCAAAAGAGACGGAAATGATAATAAATTTTTCTGCAAACAGATGATATAACAGAGCAATATGCCCACTCATTATAAGCAGAAAGCATAGAAGAAAAAACAGGAGGTGCAACATGAACACATCGGAAAACGAGAAAGAATGGCTGCGCCGCATCTGCGGAAAACAGCCAAGGACAGAGCAGAAGGAAAACACAGCAACCGCAAAAGCGCAGAAGCCGCGACACGAGGAGGAGACGGCAAGCGAGAAAGCGCGGAAAGACGAACACAAAGAAGCGAAAACCCAAGGAAACGGCTTCAAAGACATTGCGGGCATGAACGAACTTAAGGAGCTGGTGACCGAGAGCTTTATCAACGTACTCAGAAATCCAAAATGTGCAGCCGCCTACGGCATCAAGCCGCCCTCAATGCTCTTTTACGGCCCCGCCGGCTGCGGCAAGACGTTCTTTGCTGAGAAGATGGCCGAGGAGGTGGGCATCAATTTCATGAAGATAGTGCCTGATGACCTTGCGTGTACATGGGTGCACGGCACTCAGGAGAAGATAGGCCAGCTGTTCAAGAGGGCTGAGGAGAAAGCACCCACGCTGCTGTTCTTCGACGAGTTTGACGCCATGGTGCCAAAACGTGCTGGCAACGAAATCTCACAGCACTATGACGGCGAGGTCAACGAGTTTCTTTGTATGCTCAACAACGCATCGGAGCGTGGCATATACGTCGTTGCCGCCACCAATCACCCCGAAAACATCGACAAGGCGGTGCTGCGCACGGGGCGCATCGACGAGATGATTTACATTGACATGCCCGACAAGGAGGCAAGGATGAGCCTCTTCTCGCTGGCTCTCTCAAGACTGCCGTCAGAAAAGGACATCGACGTGAGCCGTCTCGCCGACCTTACGGAAGGATACAACTGCAGCGACATAAGCTACATCGTGGGAAAGGCGGCAAGAAATAAGTTCAACGACAGCATCAGACACGCCTCCGACGACTATCTGCCCATCAGCCAGACACAGCTGGAGCAGGCCATACTCAGGACAAGACCGTCTGTAAGGAGCTGCGACCTGCGTCACTATGAGCGCGTGCGCGACGAGTTCTCACCCAAGAGTGGCGACAACCGCCATGCAAGGATAGGATTCGGATAAGAAAACGGTGTGTCTTGCCAACACGCGTTGTCTGTTGTGCAGTCTTTATCTTAGCGCAGAGTGTCAGCCTGTGCAAGGGCGGTGAAAACATCGTGACCTATGGGCTGACCATGTGCGCCAGAGAAGGACAAAAAGACGGCACAAAGAGACGACCAGTTATAATGACATTTTAAAAAGGGACACAACAATGCCCCACCAGACAACCACAAAACAAACAAAACATTATAATATGAAAGAAAAAATTCTTGCAACATTCAGCAATTTGGGTTTCATCATGACTCCCACAAACGACGAAAAAGTCTACCGCTTTAGCTACGAGGGTGTCAACATGCTCTATCTGTACAACGAAACCGACGAAGATTTTCTCAGCATTGCCGTGCCAGGCATCATGGAAGTGACCGACAGCAACATGATGTACGCCCTGCTGTTGATGGAAAAGATCAACAACTCGCTGAAATACATCAAGTCCTATCTCGTCAACGACGAAATATGGCTGTTTTATGAGCATGAACTCTTCGGCGGAGAAGACTTCATGAATGTCATTCCCGCAATAATAATACAGCTGGAACGCGCGTTGCAACATTCACGCAGACTGATGTACGCTGTTGCAGAGGAACTCAAAGACGGCTCTGACGACAACAGCGATTCTGAGGGCGACAACCATTCTGACGTAGATGTTACTGAAGACACCGACTCGCAGAATGATGACGAGTAGGGATGCGACAATGGATGACAAGCACGCATGAGAAGACTCATGACAATATAATACAGGCAACAAAACGTATATGGAGGACAATAATATGACAAAGCAAGAAATGATTATAGAGATCTTGAATGATCTCGGCTACAAACCCACGATTGACCAAGACGGCGACATCTGCCTCGCCTATCAGATGAAAAACTTTTATTTCATTACAGGCAAAGAAGATGAGCAGTATATAATGGTTGTCTACCCTCAGTTTTCGGATGTGCAAGAGGGCGAAGAGACTCTTACGCTTGCCGTCTGCAACAGTCTCACACGCGATGTGAGGCTCGCCAAGGTTTACATTGACAACACACTGAAACATGTTTCAGCAAGCTGTGGGTTCTTCTATACTGACACGCAGAGCCTCAAACACAGCATAGAGAACACCCTGAACATTCTCGGGAGAATACACTCCTTATATCGAGACACAAAGGAGGAGATGGAAAAGCCGTAAAAAAACACGAGAACATGGAGTGTCCTAAAATCTACTCGGCCGCAGGCATGATGAGTCTCATTCAGGAGATAGGCTTTCTGCCTCTTCTCGACAGTGGCATTGACGGCTTTTCTGCGGACGACATCGTGGACGAGGACTGCCAATATGTCAAGTTGCCAGATGGCGGATGGGACTGGCCCTTATGGAAATGGAAGGGTGAGATTGTGAAAGAGATGCCATGTGCATACGGAAAGTTCTTCAACAAAAAGGCGGGGTTCGTAAGCATGGCATGGTGGCCCGACCTATGCAACTACAGACGCGGCAAATATCCGCCCCCTGAGGAGCTTTCCATAGAGGGG